>JAYUMO010000132.1:0-14035 GCA_043762555.1 Gemmatimonadaceae bacterium
ACGTATTCGTTGGTGAGCACCGGGTCGGAGCCCTTCACGATCGCCACGACGTTCTGCGTCGGCAGCGAGCTCGAGAGCCCCGCGTGCGCGGCGGCGACCGAGGTGGCGAAGAAGCGCTGCATGTACGGCGGCGAGCAGCGGAATCCCACGGTGAAGTCGGCCGGGCAGGACTCCTTCGTGCCGGCCACGGGCGCCTGCGGCAGATCGAGCGACGTGTACAGCCGCGCGATGTAAGCGGCCGCCGTATCGTTCCCGGCCGTTCCGGTGCCGCGGCCTTCGAGCGCGTCGCTCGCGAGATACGTGATGTCGCGATTGATCAGCGCCGTGTCCTGGCTGGCCGAACGGGGGGTGGGGGCGAGCGTGCCGGTGTGGCAGGCGGCGAGCGAGAGGAGGAGCGTCGCGCCGATGAGCGCGACGCGCGAACGGAGCGTGGAGGTCATGGGGGTCGGGGGCTGGCGTGGTGACCGAAGGTCTACCCAATGGTATGTTATCCGCCGGTGCGCTCCCCTGCCAGTCGTTTCGGTTCCCTTTCGACGCTCGCGCTTGCGCTCATTCCGCGGGCCGTGGCGCTCAATCTCGCGCTCGGCGCGATCGTGAGCGCGCTCAAGCTGCCGCTCTATCTCGATTCGGTGGGGACGATCCTCGCCGGCGCGCTCGCGGGGCCGGTGGCGGGGATCGTCACCGGGGTGCTCTCGAACCTCGTGCTCGGGCTGCTCGTGAATCCGGTGCTGCTGGCGTTCATCCCGGTCACGGTGATCATCGGTGCGATCGCCGGCGTCGCGGCCCGGCTCGGTGCGTTCCGCCGCTGGTGGACGGCGGCGGCGGCGGGAGTGGTGATCGGCGTCGCGGCGGCGCTCTCAAGTGTGCCGATCGTGATCCAGGTGTACGGCGGGCTGACGCCCACGGGGACGGGCGTCGTCACGATGGTCCTGCGGGGTGCGTTCGGGCTCAGCATGCAGAGCGCGGCGAAGGTGGCGAGCCTCTCCACCGATGTGATCGACAAGCCGCTCAGCTGTCTGCTCGTGGCGGCGATCCTCGCGCGGCTGCCGGCGCGCATCACGGCACGATTTCAGAGTGCCGGATGACGATCACTTCGCGATTCAACCGGTGGAACCCGCTCACCGTGCTCGCGGCGGCACTGCTGCTCACCGTGGTGGCGTACACCGGTCCCGCGCCGTGGGCGCCGGCCGCGGCGCTCGCGCTCGCGCTCGGCGCCGCGTGGTGGGGGGGCGTGGGACGCCGGGTGGCGAGGCTCGTGGTGGCGGTTGCGCCGCCGACCTTCGTGCTTCTCGCGCTCACGAACGGCGTCTTCGCGGCGGAGCACGCCGAGGCGGCGATCGGCGCGTTGCGCTACGACACGGGCGCCGTGCGCGACGCACTCGTGGTGGCGCTCCGCCTCGGCGCGGCGGTGGCGGCGCTCGGCGCCGTCGTGACGGGGGTGCCGTCGCGCCGCCTCACGCGCGCGCTCGCGGCGCGCGGTCTGCCCGGGTGGGCGGCGTACTTGATCGTCGCGTCGCTCGAGGCCGCGCCCGAGGCGCGCGCGCGCGCGCAGGAGGTGCTCGACGCGCAGCGCTGCCGCGGGCTCGCCACCGGCGGCGGGCTCGGCCGGCTCCGCGCGCTCCTACCGCTCGCGGGACCGCTCGTCGCCTCGTTGGTGGCGGAGACGGACGAGCGAGCGCTGGCGCTCGACGCGCGCGGCTTCGTGGCCGGCGGCCGACGGACGGCGCTCACGGCGGTGGACGATCCGCGCGGCGAGCGGTGGGCGCGGCTGGCGATCTTCGTCGCCATCGTCGCGCTGCTCGCGTGGCGGGTGATCGCGTGAGCGACCTCGTGCTCGATCTGCGCCTCGATCGCGTGCGCTACGGCGCGCGGATCGCCTTGCGCGACGTGTCGCTGCGCATCGCGCGCGGGGAGATCGTCGGCGTCGCCGGTCACGTCGGCGCGGGGAAAACCACGCTCGCGCTCACCGCCGCGGGACTGCTCGCGCGCGCGACGCGGGCCGCGATCGACGGCGTGGTGTCGCACCCCGCCGGGGGCGTGCCCCCCGCGTCGTACGTGTTCGCGAATCCGTGGACGCAGCTCACTGAGCTCGGCGGGACGGTGGAAGAGGAGGTCGCCGTCGGCCCCGAGAACCAGGCGCTCCCGCCGGCCGAGATCCGGGTGCGCGTGGACCGCGCCCTGCGCGCGGCGGATGGGCGCGCGCTCGCCGCGCGGATCCCGCGCGCGCTCTCGGGCGGCGAGCTGCAACGGGTGTCGCTGGCCAGCGCGCTGGCGCTGGACGCGCCGCTCGTGGTGCTCGACGAGCCGACGGCGCAGCTCGATCCCGACGCCGCGCTCCGATTCGCGGACGCGGTGCGCGCGCTCGCGGCCGGCGGGTGCGGCGTGCTGCTCGTGGAGCAGGACCTTTCGCTGCTCGCCGCGGTGGCCGGGCGGGTGCTAGTGCTCGCGGACGGCGCCGTGCTGGCGGAGGGCGCGCCGCGTCCGCTGCTCGAGCGGCGGCCGCCGCTGGACGAGCGGCTGGGTTCGATCGACCGCCCGCCGGGCCGAGGGCACGAACGGACGACACCGCGGTCGGCGCCGAGTGGCCCGCCGGTGCTCGACGTGCGCGCCCTGAGCGCGGGCTACGGCGAGCGCGAAGTGCTCCGCGGCGTCTCGTTCACGCTCTCGCGTGGCGAGGTCGCGGCCTGGATGGGCGAGAATGGCGCCGGGAAGAGCACGTTGGCGCGCGCGATCATGGGCCTCGTGCCGGCGCGCAGCGGGAGCGTGGTCGTGGGCGGCACGACGCTCGACGCGCTCCCGGTGGAACGTCGGGCAGCGCACGTGGGACTCGTCTTCCAGAACCCGGCCGCTCAACTCTTCGGCCGCACGGTGCTCGAGGAGACGCTCTTCGGCCCGCGCATGCTCGGCCGGCCGCGGGAGGAGGCGCTCGCCGGCGCGGAAGAGGCGCTGGAGGCGGTGGGGCTCGGCGCGGAGCGCGACACCAATCCGGCCGACCTCACCCCCCAGGCGCAGCGACGCCTCGCGATCGCGGCGACGATGGCGTCGCGACCGCCGCTCTTGATCCTCGACGAGCCCACGGCGGGGCAGGACGCGGCCGGACGGGTCTGGATCGCCAAGGCCCTCGAGCTGCAGCGCGCGCGGGGCGCCGCGGCGGTGATCACCCACGACGTGGCGTTCGCCCAACGCCATTGCACGCAAGCCGTTACGCTCACCGGAGGCCAACTGTCATCTATCGGGATGTAGACCGCTCGTCGCTCCACCGGCGCGCGTGGTCGAACCGGTCGTCCGCGCCCTCGCGCGACGCCGCTCGCGCATGCAAAATTCGCTTGGTCATGGATTACTCACTCACCTTCGCCCGCCATTTCGCCCGCCTCGTCTGGCTGCTGCTCAACGAAGGCAACGCCTTCGATGCGCAGATCGCCACCTTGCGCTCGCTGGTGAACGCGTCGCGCGACGGCGAGGTGCGGCTCGTCGCGCAGGATTGGCGGCTGATGGCGAACGGACAGCCGCTCCCCGACCGCTTCACCGGCACGCAGGACCTGGTGGCGCAGCTCATCGGGCACTCGGTGAGCGCGCTCCGTGTGTCGCAGGGCGCCTCGCCGGCCGACCTGCTGCTCGCGGCGCGCGTGCTCGCCAGCGAACATGCGCCGGATGACGGCGGCCACACCGTGGTGTCGCGGCTCGCGGCGCTCGACGCGCACACGGTGCAGGTGGAGATCGACGGGGTGGTGCAGGGCGACGGGGAGGCTCGGCCGACGCCGGCGCGACCGCGGACCCCGGCTGCGGCCGGCGGGCACGTCAACAGTGAGATCATTGCGATCGGCATGGAGGAGGAGCTCTACGGCGCCGCGTCGCTGGGCGGGAGCGCCCCTCGCGACCCGGCCGAGATGTTCGCGCTCCCGTCGTTCGCGTCGTTAACGCCCTCGATGGTGCCGGCGTTGGACATCCTCCCTTCGGGCACCTCCACGCCGCCGTCCGTGCCGGCGGTGACCACGAGTTCGCTCTCGCCCTCAGATTTCGCGCGCATCGAGGCGGGGAAGCCGCCGACGCAGGAGCACAAGACGGACGAGCTGGAGATCATGCGCGGAGCGGACCCGGAGCAGATGCTCCAGGCCTCGGCGGCGGGCGCGCAGCCGAAGGGGACGATGGTCAAGATGTTCGAGGCGCTCGACGAGGCGACCTCCTCCGCGGCCGCCGCGCGCCAACTCGAGAACCTGGTGAAGCTCGCCGCCGAGAGCGCGCGCAAGGAGCGCGTGGACATGGTGGCCGACGTCTTCCACGGCATCGTCAAGCGCGAACAGGACGTGTCGGACAAGTCGCTCAAGCGCCAGTACGCGATGTCCATCCGGCGCCTGTCCACGCCGAGCGTGTTGCAATGCATCGTGGAGCTGCTGCCGCGACGTCGCGAGAACTACGAGCAGTACATGGCGGTGTTCGAGAAGGCGGAGGAAGCGGGGGTCGAGGCGCTCGTGGAGGCGCTCGTCGCGGCGCCGTCGATCACCGATCGGCGCGTATTCTACGACGCGCTACTGCGGCTGCGCAGCGGCATCCGCACGCTCATGTTCATGCTCGGCGACCCGCGCTGGTACGTGGTGCGCAACGCCGCCGAGCTGCTGGGCGAGATGAAGAGCGCTGAAGCGGAGCCCGATCTCACGAAGCTGCTGCAGCACCGCGATGACCGCGTGCGCACGGCGGCGGCCTCGTCGCTCGCCAAGCTCGGCGGCACGGCAGCGGTGCGCGGCATGCGGGCGTCGCTGCGCGACGCGGGCGAGGCGGTGCGCGAACGCGTGTCGGAGGTACTGGCGCCTCGGGAGGGGAACTCGGTGGACTCGCTCATCCGCGCGGTGGACCGGGAAGAGGACAGCCGTGTGCAGATGGCGATGCTGGCGGCACTCGGCCAGCTCGGCACGCCGGCGGCGGTGGAGAAGCTGCTGGAGGTGGCGCGCAGCGACAAGAAGCTGCTGGCGCGCAGCCGGCCGACGCCGATGCGCGTGGCCGCCGTGCACGCCCTGGGCGACGTGAAGAACCACACGGCCTTCGGCGCGCTGCAGGCGCTGCTGCACGACAAGGAGAAAGCGGTGCGCGGCGCGGCGAGCTGGGTGATCATGGGGCGCCGGCGCGAGAACGGGCAGTGGCCCGACGCGGAAGGGCTGCCCACCGAAGACTAGGGGCGGCCGTGGCGCGCGCGGTCAGCGCGCGGTGAAGTCGGTGGCCGCGGTCACGCGGCGGCAGGTCTCGGCGATCAGCTCGGCCGCGCGGTCGGCGTCCTCCAGGCTCACCATCTCATTCGGCGAATGCATGTAGCGATTGGGCACCGACACGAGCCCGGTCGCGATCCCCTCGCGCGCCACGTGGATCGAGTCGGCGTCGGTGCCGGTGTCGCGCCCCGCGGCCTGCATGGTGTAGGGGATCTTGAGCTCCTCCGCCGTCGCGCGCAGTAGGCTGAGCACCACCGGGCTCACGATCGAGCCGCGTGAGAGGACGGGGCCGCCGCCCAGTGGATTGTCGCCGAGCTCCTTCTTCTCGATGCCGGGGGTGTCGGTGGCGTGCGTGACGTCGACGACGATCGCCATCGCGGCGCCGCTTGCGGCCGCGCTCACCGCCGCGCCGCCGCCGTGCCAGGCGATCTCCTCCTGCGTCGTCGCGACGGCGGTCACGCGGGCCGCACCCGGCCGCGCGGCATAGCGGCGCAGCGCCTCGAGGACAATGAAGGCGCCGATGCGGTCGTCGATCGAGCGCGACACCAGGCGCTTGTTCGGGAACTCGAGCGCGCGCGCGTAGATCACGCCCGGATCGCCGACGCCGAGCCGCGCGGTCGCCTCCGCCTTGTTCGCGGCGCCGATGTCCACCCAGAGCTCGGAGACCTTCGTCCCCTTGTCGCGGTCCTCGCGCTTGATCAAGTGGATCGCCTTCCGCCCGACCACGCCGAACACATCGCCCTGCGCGCCGAGGAAGCGGATCCGCTGGCCGACCAGCACCTGGGCGTCCCAGCCGCCGATCTCGCTCACGTACACGAACCCCTCGTCGTCGATGTGCTGCACGATGACGCCGATCTCGTCGATGTGGCCGGCGAGCATGATCGTGGGCGCGCCCGCGGCCTGCACGGTCGCGAAGGAATTGCCGTGCACGTCGCCGCGCACCTCCGCGAAGCCCTTCGCCTCCTCGCGCCAGACGCGCGCGGGGGCGGACTCGAAGCCGGAGGGCCCCGGCGTGTCGAGCAGTTGCTTCAGGAACTCGAGCGATCCGTCGGCGAGCATCAGCGGCGCTCGTAGACGGCGGTGCCCGCCACCCAGGTGGCGACCACGCCGGCGGCCAGGATCTCGTCCGGTGCCGCGCGCACGATGTCGCGGTCGTAGACGACGAAATCCGCGAACTTCCCTGCGGTGAGCGAGCCGAGCATGGTCTCCTGGAAGGCCGCGACCGCGGGCCAGATGGTGAGCGACTTCAATGCTTCGTCGCGCGTCATCGCGTCCCACGGCTGCCAGCCGCCGGGCGGCCAGTTCTGAGTGTCCTGGCGGGTGATGGCGGCGTGGTACGACAGGAGCGGGTTTACGGATTCCACCGGGAAATCGCTCCCGTTCGGGATGATCACCCCCGTCTCGAGCAGCGCGCGCCACGCGTAGGCGCCGAGCACGCGGCCCAGGCCGAGGCGCTTCCCTGCCCAGTACATGTCGCTCGTTTGGTGCACGCTCTGCATGCTCGGGATCACATCGAGCAGCGCGAAGCGCGGGATATCGGCGTGGTCGATCACTTGGGCGTGCTCGATGCGGAAGCGGTGGTCGGCGGTGGGGACCTCCGCGAGCGCGGCCTCGTAGGCGTCGAGCGTGACGCGGTTGCCGCGATCGCCGATGGCGTGCGTCGCCACTTGGAATCCGTGCTGCAGCGCCTGCACGCTCACTCGGCGCAGGTGGTCGGGCGTGGTCCGGAGGAGCCCGATGTTGCCCGGCTCGTCGGCGTACGGGTCGAGCAGGGCGGCGCCGCGCGAGCCGAGCGCACCGTCGGCGTACAGCTTGATCGTGCGCACCCAGAGGCGCCCGTCGTAGAGCGCGCTGCGCGGACCGAGTTTGAGATAGTAGGCGACGTCCGCGGAATCGTCGCCGATCATCGCGTACAGGCGCAGCGTGAGGCGGCCGCTCTTCGCGATCTCCTCGTAGAGCTCGATCGTCGAGCGCGACTCGCCGGCGTCGTGCACGCCGGTGAGCCCCCACCGGTTCGCCTGCGCGATCGCGGCGAGGAGCGCCTCCTTCTCCTGCTCGCGCGTGAGCGGCGGGATGACGCGTTCGATGAGATCCTGCGCGTTGTCCACGAATACGCCGGCCGGCGCTCCGTTCGCGTCGCGGAGGATGCGGCCGCCGTCGGGGTCGTGGGTGGCCGCGGAGACGCCGGCCAGCGCGAGCGCCTTGGCATTCACCAGGAGCGCATGGCCGTCGATGCGCTCGAGGACCACCGGGCGGTCGGGGACCGCCTTGGAGAGCGGCCCGAGGGTGGGGAAGCGCGTATCCCCCCAGCGGTTCTGGTCCCAGCCGCGGCCGGTGATCCACGCGCCGGCGGGCGCGGTGCGGGCGCGCGCCACGACACGCGCGATCACTTCGTCGTAGCTCGCGGCGCCGACGAGATCCACGGTCGTGAGCGAGACGCCGAGCCCGAGCATGTGCGCGTGCGCATCGGTGATCCCGGGAACGATCGTGCGGCCGGCGTAATCGACCACGCGCGTCTTCGGCCCGCGCAGGGCCATCGCGCCGCGCGTGGAGCCGACGAAGGCGATGCGGCCGCCGCGCACGGCCATCGCCTCGGCGACCGGTCGGACGTCGTCCACCGTATAGATGCGCGCGCCGGTGACGATGATATCTGCGGACGGCGCGGCGACGGCGCTCCCCGACGACGCGGATCTGTCCGTGGGTGCGACCTGCGCGCGGAGCGCCGGGGCCGCACAGAACAGCGCGAGGCTCACCCACCACGCGCGGAATCTTGTCCGCGACGCGGAACGATCCGCCCCCATCCGCGACATCCGCGTTCTCATGTCGTTCTCCTCCCCACGCGGTACAAAGGATACGCGAGCGCCACGAGGTAGATGATCATCCCCACCATCGCGCTCGTCGAGAAGGCGCCGAGCACATGCCCGAGGTCGAACTTGGTTTCGAGCCCTTTGGCCTGGATGGCGGCGATGACCACGCCCATGATCGCGCCGCCCGCGATGAGCCCCGAGCTGAACAGCACGCCGGGCCCCGAGTCCGCCGAGGGGCTCGTGCGCTCCGCCGGTGTGAGCTTGCGCTCGACGAGCCAGCGAATGGCGCCGCCCATGAACATCGTCGCCGAGGTCGAGATCGGCAGGTAAACGCCGACAGCGACCGGGAGCGAGGGCACGCCGAGCAGCTCGAAGGCGACCGCGAGGAAGGCGCCGATGAGGATCAGCCCCCACGGGAGCTTCTGCGTCAGGATGCCGTCCACCACGAGCGCCATGATCTGCGCTTTGGGCGAATCGAGCTTGTCCTTCGTATGGCCGCGCGCGTCGGTGATCTCGCGGCCGCCGATGCCGGGGTCGACGAGATAGGCGATCGCGCCGGCGCTGTCCACGAGGTATTTGCCCGCGGGCGCGGCGCCCGACGCCTCGGTGAGATGGCCCACCCGGTACCAGACGCCCTTCACCGAGTCGCGTGCCCCCGGCTCGACGTCGGTGACGACCACACCGGGGAAGTTCCGCGCGACATCCGTGCTCTTCGCGGTGTTGAGGAAGGAGATCATCCCGCCGATGAGCACCGCCGACGTCGCCACGCCGAAGAGGAGTCCGATCTGCTGGCGTGCGGGGGTGGCGCCGACGAGGAATCCGGTCTTCAGGTCCTGCGACGTGGCGCCCGCCACCGCCGCCGCGACGCAGACCACGCCGCCGATCGTGAGCGCGAGCACGCGATGCTCGATCCCCGTGTGGCCGATCGCGAGGAAGATGAGCGACGTGAGCAGCACCGCCGCGACGGTCATCCCGCTGATCGGATTGGCCGAACTGCCGATCTGTCCGGTGATCCGGCTGGAGACGGTCACGAACAGGAAGGCGAACAGCACCGCCAGCACGGCGGCGAGCAGCGAGAGATGGATCTGCGGCAGCACCATCATCAGGATGACCAGCGCGAGCGAGCCGCCGAGCACGACCATGATCGGGAGGTCGCGCTCGGTGCGCGGCCGGGCGCCGGCATCGCTCCGCGCGCCGGTGGTCGCGCGCGCACTGCGCAGCCCGCCCGCGAGCGCGCCGAGGATCGTCGGCAGCGAGCGCATGAGAGAGATGAGCCCGGCCGCGGTCACCGCGCCGGCGCCGATGTAATAGACGTAGTTCGCGCGCACCGTCATCGCGTCCATCTGCGCGATCATCGTCGTGGCCGGCGGGATGATCGTGGTGAGCCCCGCGCCGAAGAGCTTGATCGCAGGGATCAGCACGAAGAACGAAATGCACCCGCCCGCGAAGAGGTAGCCGGAGATCCGCGGGCCGATGATGTAGCCCACCCCCGTCAGCTCCGGACTGATCTCGGCGCGGATCTCGCCGAAGAGTTGCGTCGGGCCGCCGGGGACGACGCGCTCGAAGACCCGACGCGGCACCTCGGCCCAGAGCTTGAGCAGCGCGTTCGCGAACTTGTACGTGGCCGCGAGCCCGAAGCCCATGAACACCGTCCGCGCCTGCACCCCGCCCTCCTCGCCGACGATCAGCACTTCGGCCGCCGCCGTCCCCTCCGGATACTTCAGATTCGCATGCTCCTTGACGATCAGCGCCTGCCGCAGCGGGATCATCAGCAGCACGCCGAGCAATCCGCCCACCACCGCGACCGCGGTGACGGTGCTCCAGGGCAGGGAATAGCCGAGCAGGAGCAGCGCCGGGAGCGTGAAGACGACGCCGGCCGCGATCGATTCGCCGGCGGAGCCGGTGGTCTGGACGATGTTGTTCTGGAGGATCGTCGCCGGCTTGGCGCCGAAGGCGCGGGCGAGATAGCGGAAGATCGTGATCGAGAGGACGGAGATCGGGATCGACGCGCTGACCGTGAGCCCCACCTTGAGCGCGAGATAGACGCTCGACGCCGCGAAGACGAGGCCGAGCAGGATGCCGAGGACGATCGCTCCCGGCGTGAGCTCGGCGAGCAGCGCCGCGGCGGCGACGTATGGGGATCGGGGCGCGGGAGGTGCGGGGACTGGTGCGGCCATGAAGAAAGGACTCCGGAGGGGGATGCGCGCGGGGAATATGGGGCGCGCGTGCGGGAGGGGCAAACGCGGCGACGGGGCGGTACGCGTTCGCGCACCGCCCCGTTGCCACCCTCCGGCACGGTTACTCCGGCTTGGGCTTGCTCCGAGTGAGACGGCGCCAGAGCGCCACGACCGCCACGGCACCGGCGGCCATCAGGATGAGGGTGGGGATGAGCGTCCCCAACGCCGCGATGACGCGTGCGGTGAAGCCCACGAAGTTGCGCCAGCTCTGCTTGAAGGCCTCGGCGATGACACTCGAGCTGCCGCGCTCGCCGACCACGGGGCGCGGCTCGTGCACCGTGATGCTCAGCGTGGACGTGGCGACGCGCGTCCGGAGATAGCGCATCCGTCCCTCCATACGCTCGATCTCCTCGCGCACGCGCGCGAGCTCGCGCTCGATGTCGAGCACGTCCCGCAACTTGCCGGTCTTGGTCGCGAGCACTTCGATCAACCGCTGTTCCAGCCGGTGGGCGTTGGTCACGCGCGCCGCGATATCCACGTACTCCTCGCCCACATCCTGCGCGCTGATGTTCACCGACTCGAGCTTGCCGATCGGGCTCAGCCCGGCGATCGCCTCATCGAACCGCGAGCTCGGCAGGCGGATCTCCAACGTCGCCGCCTTCGCCTGCTCGCGGCCCGCCTCCATCGCGGTGTTGCCGATGAAGCCGCCCACGCGCCGGGCGAGCTCCCGCACGCGCGCGACACCGAGCGCCAACGAGTCGACCTCGATCGACGCCTGGCCGGCGCGGATGATCATCGTCGGCATCAGGTTCTCCTGCTGGAACGCGGCGCTCGACGGCGAGCCGCCCGGGGCGGGGGCGGCTGGACTCTTGTTGTCGACCGCGGCGGCGTCCACCGCCATGCCTCTGAGCGGCTGCTGGCTCGCAACCAGGGCTTCGGACTTGAGCGCTGCCTCACGGCGCTCGGCGACCTGCACGTCTTGAGCATTGCGGCACGCCACGACGAAAGCCGTGGTGACGAGGGTGGTGAGGAGAAGGGGGCGCATGGCGATCCTCGGAGCGAAGGGTGGCGGGTGGTGACAGACGATCGGTGGACGTCGTCGTTCCGCTAGCTTGCACACACTGCACGGGCGGAACCCCAGTTGCCGCACACCTTCACCATCACTTCACAAATGATTCGTCGTCTCTTCGCTCTGGCGTCCCTTCTCGTCGGCGTGGCGCCCGCGATCGCGGCGCAGTCCGCGCGCGGCACGCCGGCGCCGCTCGTCTCGGCGCCGATCACCGACGTGACGTACCGCGTCACCTTCGACCGGGCGCTCGCGGCGACGCGTACCGTTGATGTGGACATGAGCTTCACGACCCGGGGGGACGCGCCGGTGGTCCTCTCCCTCCCCGCGTGGACGCCGGGTGCGTACGAGATCAGCTACTTCGCGCGTTGGGTGCTCGGCTTCAGCGCCACCGGCGACGGCAAACCGCTCGCCTGGGAGAAGAGCGACTACGACACGTGGCGCATTCTGCCCGCGGGTGCGACGCAGATCACCGTGAGCTTCGGCTATCGCGCCGACACGCTGGACAACGCGATGGCGTGGGCGCGTCCGGACTTCGCGCTCTTCAACGGAACCAACCTGTTCCTCTATCCCGAGGGACGGGGCTTCGACTTCCCGGCGCTCGTGCGGATCGTCACCGATTCGGCGTGGCGCGTGGTGACGGCGATGGCGCCCGGCGTCGGCGCGAACACCTTCGGCGCCGCGAACTATCACGACCTCGTGGACATGCCCTTCTTCGTGGGCCGCGTTGGCCTCGACAGCGTGCCGGTGGGCGACACGTGGGCGCGGCTCGCCTGGTATCCGGCGGCGAGCCTCTCGGCCGCCGAGCGCAAGCGCGAGCTTGCCACGATCGCCGCGCTCATTCCGGTGGAGGCCGCCGTCTTCGGCGAGACGCCGTGGAAGAGCTACACCGTGATGCAGCTCGCCGACAGCTCGTACGGCGGGCTCTCGGGGCTCGAGCACCAGAATTCGCACGTGGACATCATCACGCCCTTCGCGATCGGCGAGCCGATCCTCACGGGTTTCTACGCGCACGAGATCTTCCACGGGTGGAACGTGAAGCGACTGCGCCCATCGGAGCTCTGGCCGTACGAGTACGCGCGCGAACAACCGACCCCCTGGCTCTGGATGAGCGAGGGGATCACCGACTACTACGCGGATGTGGCGTCGTCGCGCGCCGGGCTGATCGACAGCGCCGCTTTCTTCGAGCTCACGAGCGGGAAGATGACGCACGTGGCGAACACGCGGCCGGTGGCGCTGCACGACGCGTCGCTCAACACGTGGATCAAGCCGGCGGATGGCACCGAGGACATCTACTATGACAAGGGGTCGTTGGCCGGCCTGATGCTCGACATCATGATCCGCGACGCGAGCGACAACCGGCATTCGCTGGACGACGTCATGCGCCAGCTCTACGTCACCGCCTACAAGAAGGGAACGGGATTCACCGGCGCGCAGTGGTGGAGCGCCGTGAGCACGGCGGCGGGAGGGAAGTCGTTCGGCGAATTCAACACGCGCTACGTCGAGGGCCGCGAGCCCTATCCGTGGAAGGAGATCCTGCCGCTCGCCGGCATGCGCACGGTCGCCGACACGGTGCGCATGTTGTTGCTCGGCATCCAGGTGAACCAGGACAGTGGGGTGGTGATGCTCATCGATGACGTCAAGCCCGGCGGCACGGCCGCCGAGGCGGGCGTGCAGCGCGGGGACCGGCTGGTGGCGGTGGGGGAGATCGCCGCGGGCGATCGCGGCTTCCTGGAGCGCGCGCGCGCCCGATACGTGACGGCGGGGGAGCCGGTGGTGCTGAAGGTACGGCGCGGCGCGGACGTGCTCTCGCTGCCGTCACACGTCCAGCTGCAGGAGCGGATCGCGATCCGGGTGGTCGCCGATCCCAACGCCTCGCCGAAGGCGGCGGCGATCCGGTCGGGGATCCTGCACCACTGAGCCGATGAGCGCGCCGCGACGCTCAGTCCTTCATCGCCGCTTCGATCTCCGAGATCTCGCGGGGCGCGAGCGAGATGCGTTCGACACCGCTCTCGGTGGCGAAGTAGTCATCCTCGATGCGAATGCCGAGATCCTTGTAGCGCTCGAAGGCGGCACGGATCTTCGCGATCAGCGCGCGGTTCCGCGGCGTGTCGGGAAGGATCTCGAGCGCGTTCGCTCGGATGTACAGTCCCGGCTCGATCGTGAAGGCGGCCCCGGGTTGGATCGAGAAGGGCGCGTACTCCCACACGGTGGGGTCGTGCACCTCGAGACCGATGCCATGGCCGAGCCCGTGATTGTAGTAGAGCGAGAGCTGCGAGCAGCCGGCGGCTAGCCGTCGCCGGCAGCCGCCCCGCGGCGCGTCGTACACCGCATCCGCGCCCTCGATCAAGCCCAGCTTGGCGAGGCCGGCCGCGAGTACGGCGTTCGCGGTGTCGTCCAACGCGGTCGCGCGGCCGCCGAGCACCGCGAGCCGCTCGGCCGCCGCTTGGGCATCGCGCACCACCTGGTAGAGGGCGCGCTGCTCCGCGGTGAAGCTGCCGCTCACCGGCACCGTGCGCGTAACGTCGGCGGTGTAGCCGCGCCAGCTCGCGCCGATGTCCATCACCACCAGCTCGCCCGCGGCCATCGGGCGATCGTCCTCGGTGTAGTGCAGGGATGTCGCGTTCGGCCCCGAGCCGACGATCGTCGAGAAGCCGGGCCGCTCGGCGCCGTTCCGGCGATAGGTGTACTCGATCGTCGCTTGCACCTCGAACTCGTTCTTCCCGGGCGCGATCATCCGCATCGCTTCCTTCTGCGCCTCGACCGTGATGTCGATCGCGCGGCGCA
>JAYUMO010000133.1:0-3401 GCA_043762555.1 Gemmatimonadaceae bacterium
AATTGAATGTCAACGTAGCCTCGGTCCACTCGGATTTCCATATTGCCCGTCCCGCGCATGCCGGTGGCTCTTCGCTGTCCGCCGTTCGCGGTTCGCCGAGACCGAGGCCGAGGCCGAGACCGGCCCTTTCCCTCCTTGCCGACCCCCCGCCCCCGGCGTAGCATAGCCAAAGAGCGAGCCGCCCCATCGGCCCGCACTTTGTAGTCGGCGTCTTGCGTTTCGCTTTTGGCAGTTCGCCGAGGCCGAGGCCGAGACCGGCACTTCTCGAGGTCCTCCCTATGAGAGAATACGGCAGCAAGGAGATCCGCAACGTCGCGGTCGTGGGCCACGGAGCGAGCGGGAAGACCACACTGGTCGACGCGCTCGCTTTCGTTTCCGGGTCATCCAAACGCCACGGCTCCATCAAGGAAGGCACCGCGCTCACCGACTTCTCCCCCGAGGAGATCGAGCGCAAGTACTCCATCAACCTCGGCTGCGCGTACGCCGAGTGGATGGACGCCAAGATCAATCTCATCGACGCCCCGGGCTATGCGGACTTCCTGGGCGACGCGATCGCGGGACTCGCGGCCGCCGACGGCGCGCTCGTCGTCGTCAGCGCCGCCGCCGGCGTCGAGGTCGGCACCGAGACGATGTTCCGCGAGGCCGTGGCCCGAAAGGATCCGGTGCTCTTCGTCGTCTCCATGCTCGACAAGGAGCACGCGAGCTTCGACCGCGTGTACGAGAGCATCAAGTCGCGCCTCACCACGAAGGTCATCCCCGTGGAGGTCCCGATCGGCGAGGGGGCGACCTTCCGCGGCGTGCTCAACCTCTTCTCCAAGAAGGCGCACCTCTACAAGAAGGGGACGAAAAGCGGCGAATACGATGAAGTGGATGTGCCCGGCGACCAAAAGGCGCTTTTCGACAAGTACTACCAGGAGCTGATCGAGACGATCGCCTCAACCGACGACGCGATGCTCGAGCGCTATCTCGAAGGGAAGGAGATCTCGCGCGAGGACGCGATCGCCGCCATGAAGGAAGGGATGAAGCGCGGCGAGCTCTTCCCACTCTTCTGCGTGAGCGCCGAGCAGACGTTCGGCACGCGTGCGCTGCTCACGAAGATCGTGGAGCTCATGCCCACCGCGTTCGACATGGAGGAATTGCACGCGCTCACCGGCGCCGAGGGTGACAAGACGGTGGAGATCCACGCCAAGGATGACGCCCCGTTCGCCGCTTGGGTGTTCAAGACCCAGAGCGAACCGCACGTGGGCGACGTTTCCTTCTTCCGGATCCTGAGCGGCATGGTGGTGAACGGCGCCGAGATGTTCAACCCCACCCGCAACGGCGCCGAGAAGCTCGGTCACATCGGCGTTGCGCAGGGCAGGGAGCGCGGCGAGGTGGAGAAGCTCCACGCCGGCGACATCGGCTGCGTCGCCAAGCTCAAGAACACGCACACCAACGACACGCTGAGCACGCGCGAGCATCCGGTGCGCCTGCCGGCGGTGAAGTTCCCGGAGCCGCTGGTGCAGTTCGCGGTGCACGCCGCGAACCGCAACGACGAGGAGAAGCTGCAGGCCGGCCTGCACCGCCTGCACGACGAGGACCCGACCTTCGAGATGCACTACAACGCGGAGACGCACGAGACGATCGTCTCCGGGCTCGGCGAGCGCCATCTCGAGGTGAACATGGCGAAGCTGCGCCGGAAATTCGGCGTCACCGCGGAGCTCACCAAGCCGCAGATCGCGTACCGCGAGACGATCAAGGGGAAGGGAGAAGGGCAGGGGCGCCACAAGAAACAATCCGGCGGCCGCGGCCAGTTCGGCGACTGCTGGGTGCGCTTCGCGCCGCTCCCGCGCGGCGAGGGCTACGTGTTCGCCGACGAGATCGTGGGCGGCGCCATCCCCAACAAGTTCATCCCGGCGGTGGACCGCGGCATCCAGGAAGCGTCCGCGCGCGGCGTGCTCGCCGGCTATCCGCTGGTGGACTTCAAGGTGGAGTGCTTCGACGGTTCCTACCACTCGGTGGACTCGAACGAGATGTCCTTCAAGATGGCCGGCATCCAGGGCTTCAAGGCGGTGGCGCCCAAGTGCAAGCCCGTATTGCTCGAGCCGCTGGACGAGCTCGAGATCTCGACGCCGGGCGACTATCTGGGCGACGTGATGGGCGACATTTCCGCGCGCCGTGGGCACATCCTCGGCTCCGATGCGCTGCCCGAGGGCCGCGGCACGCTCGTCCGCGCCGTCATCCCGCAGGCGGAGCTGCACCTCTACGCGACCGATCTCAGCTCGATGACGCACGGCCGCGCCGGCTTCGCGCGCAAATTCCGCGGCTACGAAGAGGTCCCGGCCGAGCAGGCGCAAAAGATCATCGCCGAGTCGGCGAAGAAGGAAGAGGTCCTGGCGGAGGCGTAGGAAGGGCGCTGCGCCGCGGATCAACGCGGATACAGGGACCGATTTTCGCGGATTGCCCCCAGAGGCTTTCGGAGCCCATCTCGGGATAATGAGTGTTGTTGTTCGTTTTGAACAACAAGCAGGATCCGCGTGAATCCGTTGTCCGATCCGCACTGATCCGCGGCGCAGCGCCGTATTGATCCTTCACTGAGAGAGGGCCCCGGATGACGCGGATGAAAGCGGATCGTTCGATGGTCGTTGCGCTCGCGCTGGTGATGATCGGTCTCGTCGCCTTGCCGGCGCCGGCGCAGGGGGCGGCGCCGCTCGAGGGGTTCGATGCGTATGTGGCCAAGGGCGTCAAAGACTGGGGCGTGCCGGGGCTCGCGATCGCGGTGGTGAAGGATGATTCGGTGGTGTTCATCAAAGGGTATGGGGTGAAGACCGTCGGCGGGCATGATTCCGTGGATATCCACACCCTCTTCGCGAACGCCTCCACCACCAAGGCCTTCACGGCCTTCGCGGTGCTGCTCATGGCGGACAGCGGGAAGCTCTCGCTCGATTCGCGCGTCGTCGACCGGATGCCCCTCCTGCAGTTGCAGCCGGCGTACGTGAGCGAGGAGCTCACGGTGCGGGATCTGCTCACGCATCGCAGCGGCGCGCCCGAAGCGGACTTCCTCTGGTACGACACGCCGTACGATTTCAACGAAATGGCGCGCCGGATGCGGCTCGTGAAGCCCAGCAGCTCGTTCCGCTCGCGCTTCGTATACCAGAACGTGACCTACGCCGCCGCCGGCTACATCGCGGCGCAGAGCGCGGGAATGAGCTGGGAGGACATGTACCGCACGCGCATCTTCACGCCGCTCGGCATGCGCGAGACCTTCACCGGCACCGACGCCGCCGTTGGGCGCGGGAACATCGCGACGCCGCACTTCCGCATCGACGACACCGTGCAAGTGATCGAGCGCTACCACACCGACAACATCGGGCCCGCGGGATCGATGTACTCCAGCGTGTCCGACATGACGAAGTGGCTCC
>JAYUMO010000134.1:0-2717 GCA_043762555.1 Gemmatimonadaceae bacterium
GAAGTGCTGTGAAGCTGACGTTCCTCGGCACGGGGACGAGCTACGGCGTGCCGCAGATCGGCTGTCACTGCGAGGTCTGCCGCAGCGCCGATCCGCGCGACCGGCGCACGCGGAGCGGGGCAGTCGTGGAGACCGACGGCGGAGCCCGGCTGCTCATCGACACGCCGCCGGAATTGCGCCTGCAGCTCACCGCCGCCGGTATCGACCGCATCGACGCCGTGCTCTACACGCACGAACACGCGGACCATACCCACGGCATCGATGATCTGCGCGCCCTCTCCCAGCGGCGCGGGGCGGCGCTCCCCATCTATGGTCCGGCGGAGACCCTCGAGAGTCTCGCCCGGCGCTTCCCGTACATCTTCGACGATCGCGTCCGGCCCACGCCGGGGACGAATAAGCCGGAGGGGCACTCCCACGCGCTCGTCCCAGGCGTGCCGGTGCGGATCGCCGACGCCGACGTCGTGCCGGTCGCCGTGCCGCACGGCCCGATGTCGGTGCTGGGCTATCGCATCGGCGCGCTCGCGTACGTGACCGATGCGAAGGCGCTCCCGGACACCGCGCTCGCGCAGCTGCGTGGCGTCCGCGTGCTCGTGCTCAACGCCCTGCTGCGCACGGAACATCCCACGCACCTGAGCATCACCGAGGCGGTGGAGACGGCCCGGCGCCTCGGCGCGGAGCGGACCTATCTCACCCACTTGACGCACGAGAACCGCCACGCCGATCTCGAGGCGGAGTTGCCCGCGGGGGTGCAGCCAGCCTTCGACGGCCTCACCGTGCGCGTGGACTGACGTGGCGATCGATCTCGACGCCGCGTTGATGTTCGCGGATTGGGTGGACGGCGCGATCCCGCCGGCCACGTGGCGCGAGGCGGCGCCACTCCTGGTGGAGGCGCAGGGAGTGGTGGACCGGCGCCGCGCGGCGGGCGAGCTCGGATTCCTCGATCTCGCGACGGGGGGCCACGCGCTCGATGAACTCCGGAGATTCGCCGACGGGGTGGGGCAGGCATTCAGCGACGTGGTGGTGCTCGGCATCGGCGGCTCGGCGCTCGGCGCCCGCGCCCTCCGCGGCGCGCTTCGGGCGCCCGCGTGGAACACGCTCTCCGACGAGGCCCGCGAGTACTTCCCGCGGTTGCACGTGATGGACAACATCGACCCCGCCGGCGTGATCGCCCTGCTCGGCCGCGTGGAGCTCGCGCGCACGCTTTTCCTCGTGATCTCGAAGTCGGGGGGGACCGCGGAGACGATCGCGCAGTATCTCGTGGTCCGCGCGCGACTCCAGGCGGCGCTCGGCGATGGCTTCCGGCGCCACCTCGTGTTCATCACCGACCCGGAGCGCGGGCCCATGCGCACGATCGCGCGCGCGGAGGGGATCGTCTCGATGGAGATCCCGCCCAATGTGGGCGGACGGTTCAGCGCGCTCTCGCCGGCCGGGCTCCTCCCGGCGGCGCTCATCGGCGTCGACGTGGCCGCGCTGCTCGAGGGCGCCGCCGCGATGCACGCCCGGTGCGCCGCGGCGTCGGCGGACTCGAACCCCGCCGCCGCGTACGCGCTGCTGCAATTCCTGGCCGACAGCCGGCTCGGGCTGCGCACGCACGTGATGATGCCCTACGCGGGCGCGCTCCGTGAATTCGCCTCGTGGTTCGCACAACTCTGGGCCGAGAGCCTCGGCAAGCGGCGACCGGACGGCACGGCGGTGGGTCCGACCCCGCTCGCGGCGCTCGGCGTGAGCGATCAGCACAGTCTGCTGCAGCTGTTCATGGAAGGCCCGCGCGACAAGACGCTCACCTTCATCGCGATCGGCGCGCGAGAGGCG
The DNA here is from genome assembly GCA_043762555.1 of Gemmatimonadaceae bacterium. Taxonomy (GTDB): domain Bacteria; phylum Gemmatimonadota; class Gemmatimonadetes; order Gemmatimonadales; family Gemmatimonadaceae; genus DATKOH01. Next base: position 1,813 of record JAYUMO010000134.1, read on the forward strand.
GACATCGAGATCCCGCGCGCGCACGCGGAGGATCCGGTGTTCGCGCTCCTCGGCGGGCACACGCTGGGCGCGCTCGTGGATGCCGAGCGGCGTGCGACCGCGGCGGCGCTCGCGGCGAACGGCCGGCCGAGCCTGACGGTGACGCTCGGCCGATGCGATGCCTGGCATGTCGGTGGGCTCATGATGATGATGCAGCTCGCCGCGATCTACGCCGGGGCGCTCTACGGCGTGAACCCGCTCGATCAACCCGGGGTGGACGCGGCGAAGCGGCTCGCCGCGCGGGAGCTCGGCGCCGATCGCACGATCTTGAGTCAGTGATGCCCTTCCATTCCCCACGCTGCCGCCCCCACCTCGTCGCGCTCGCAGCGGCGCTCATCACGCTCGGCACGCTTGCCTGTGGCACGGGGAGTGAGCGCGGCGCGACGCCGGAGCCGCATCCGGCGGACAGTACACCGGCTCCGCTCCCGCCGACACGGCAACCGGGCGCCCGATCGCGGGCGGCACGCGAGCGCGCCGTGCGGGATTCCCTCGCGCGAGCCGCCGCACTGCGTGATTCGCTCGCCCGCGCTGCCTTCGTGCGCGATTCGCTGATGGTGGCGCGCTGGCAAAGCGACTCCATCACGCACCGGCGAGCCGTTCGCGATTCCATGGCGCACCTGCAGGCGGTGCGCGACTCCATCGCGCGCGACAGTGTGCTCCGCGACTCGCTCGCGCTCGCCGCCGCCCTCCGTGATTCCCTCGAACGCATGGCCGCGCTTCGGGATACCGTCGCGCGGCGAGCGCGCCGGGACTCGCTCGAGACCGCGCAGAGTACGATGGCGCGGATCCAGGGCGATCCGCGCATCACCAAGCCGACGGCCGGCCTGGAGCTCGACTTCGTCCAACAAGACTGGGACGACTACACG
>JAYUMO010000135.1:0-6513 GCA_043762555.1 Gemmatimonadaceae bacterium
GCGGGCACGGTGCGGGGCGCCCTCTTCTATCGCGGTCTCGACGCGGAGCAGTTCAACGTGAACGTGCGGGCCGCGAGCTCCGACGCATTGATCACGAACGCGTCGTACGGCCTCACCGGCGAATGGTCCGCGAACCTGCGGGCCTTCGCTAGCCCGCTCGCCCTCACGGTGGGCGCCGAGCTCAGCCGCAGCGACGTGCACGAGATGATCTACGCGCAGATCCCGGCCGGCAGCGCCGATACCCTGCCGTCCGGGTGCGACCCCGTGTCGTTCCTGTGCGCCGACGTGAAGGTGCCGGAGACCGATGCCGGGCTCTTCGCCCAGGCGGTGCTGCAGCTCTCGCCGGCGCTCTCGCTCACCGCGGCCCTGCGCGGCGACGGGGTGCGGCTCCCCTTCCAGGATCTCACCGACAGCGCCAACAGCGGCACGAGCACCTACACGCACCTCTCCCCGCGCGTGGGCGCCAACTTCGCGATCAGCGGAACGGTGCGCGGCTACGCGAACATCGGCGGCGGTTTCCGCGCGCCGGCGCCGGTGGAGCTCGGCTGCGCCGACCAGTCGGCGCCCTGCCCGCTCCCCTATGCGCTCGGCGATGATCCGCCGCTCGCGCCGGTGACGCTCACCAGCTACGAGGTCGGCGCCGATTGGGAGCCGCAGGGCGGCAGCACGCTCGAAGCATCGCTCTTCCTCTCGGATGTGGACAACGACATCGTCTTCGTCGCGAGCACCGCCACCGCGGGCTATTTCAAGAACATTCCGCGCACGCGGCGGCAGGGGATCGAAGTGACGGGCACCCTCGCGCTCCCCTACGGGCTGCGCGCGTCGGCGTCGTATGCCTACGTGCAGGCGACGTATCAGAGCACGGTGGCGCTCGCGTCGGCGCTGCCGACGGATACGGCGAGGCCCGGCGACGTCTTCCCCCTCTCGCCGCGCGAGCGCGTGACGCTCTCGCTCGGGGCCGCCGAAGTGGTCGGCAGGGGGACCATCGGCGCCGAGCTGGGGATGAACGCGGTGTCCACCCAATACCTGCGCGGCGATGACGCCAACACGGAGGCACCCCTGCCGGGCTACGCGGTCTGGCGGCTGCGCGTCTCGTACCAGCGGTCGCACCTCGCGGTGACCGCCACGGTGCGCAATCTCTTCGACCGCGCGTTCTCGAGCTTCGGCACCTATGCCGATAACCCGCTCGACCCGCCGGCGGATCAACCCGAGCGCTTCTACACGCCGGCCGCGCCGCGGTCGTACGTGCTCGCGCTGACGCTGAGCCGGTAAGGAGGAGACGCGGTCGCTATCGCCCTGGCCGCTTCCGCGCCCGCGGAGCCTTTTTCTTCGCCTCGAAGAGCCGCTCGTCCCAGATCACCGCCTTCGGCCGGGTCGCCGTCACCCGCCCGAAGTCCGGGTGCTCCTGATTGATCAGGATGTTGCGCTCGATCGGCCGACCCACCACCGACGGCACGATGAGTGCGAGCGCGCGGCGTTCACGGTACCAGCGGTCGCCCGCCGCCAGCGCGGCGTCGCTGTCCGCTTCCCACCAGCCGGGGACATCCTCCGGCGTGATCTCGTCGATGCGCGCGCCGGCGGGGATCCGCATCTCGATCCAGCGCTGATCGCGCGGCAGCCGCCCGATGCCGGCGTGCGCGAGCTGTTCCAGGAGCGCGCCGGCGAAGGAAAGGCCACCGTAGACGATCCGGTGGCCCTTCGAATTCCAGCGTCCTCCCACGAGCGCCGCACCGCCGCCATCGAGCAGCGGGAAGCGCCCGCTCGCGATGCGATACGCGGTGAGCGGCCCGCTATGCCGGGAGGCCATGCACGAGCCGGTCGAGCAGCGCTTCCACCCGGCGCGCGCCGAGCTCGGTGAGCGCGGCGTCCACGGGCCGCTTCCGGTCGAGCATCGCGTGCGGCGCCAGCATCCACTTCTCGGCGGCGGCGCGATCCCCCCAGGCCTCCTCGGCGGCGGCGATCGCGCGCGCGAGCCGCTCGATCCGCTCGCTTTCCTCGGCGGTGAAGTTGGCGCGGCGTCGCTTGTACGTGGCCGGGGGGACGATGGCGGCCATCAGGCGCGCCGCGTCGCGCGGGACGCGCATCAGGCGGCGCACGGTATTGCGGAGCGTGGGCTTGGGGAGCCCCTGCGACACCGCGCGATCGAGATCGCCGGCCGATCGAATGCGGGCGCCGAGGACGGCGTACCCTCCCATCACGTCGGCCACGCGGGCGGGGCGGCTCACGAGGACTCCGGTATCAAATGATACTCAATATACAGCCAATTGGTGAGGACCGCAAGCCGATCGCGCGCGCTATTCCTGAGCCGCCGCTTTGGCCGGGGGGGATTTCTTCCGCGAGACGGTGGTCTTCTCGAGCGCCGCGACGAACCCCGCGTACTCCGACGCCGGCTGCCAGAGCAGCCAGCTGTCGTATCCCGCGTCGTACACCGCGCGCTTCTGCTCCTCGATCTGGGCCGCACCGTAGTGCGGCGCCCCGAGCGTGAAGGCTTGCAGCCAGGGGCGCACGTGGATCGGGCTCGCGATGCCGAGCTTCGCGTCCTGCCGGTGCGCCTGCGTGAGCGCGCCGTGGACCACCGCGTACGGCGCGGCGTTCGGGTGCGCCGCTCCGAAGGCGCCGCTCGGATAGTGCGACGGATAGACCATTGGCAGGAGCACGTCGGCCGCCGGCGCCAGCGCGCTCCACTGTTGCCCGATCTCCAGCGCGCCGGGGATCGACGCGACCATCCCGAAGACGTCCGCCGTGCAGCGCGCGCCCGTGGCGTGGATCCGCGGGCAGGCGGCGCGCAGGAACTCCGCGAGTATTCTTGCTTTGGCCTTCGGCACTCCCTTGCCAACCTTGTACAGCTGCGGCGGGAGCGACTTGTACGGCTCGGGGAAGCGGATGTAGTCGAACTGGATCTCGTCGAACCCCGCCCGCCCCATCTCCTCGGCCGCCCGGATGTTGAACTCCCAGATCACCCGGTCGTACGGGTCCACCCAGGTGAGCCCCTTCTTGTCGCGCCAGGGCGAGCCGTCGGGCTGCCGGATCACGTGCTTCGGATTCACACGCGCCGCCACCGTGTCCTTGAACACGACCAGGCGCGCGATCGCGAGAATGTGGTGCGCCTTCAGCGTGTCGAGGAACGCGGCGAGATCCGGGATCCGCCCCGCCTTCCCGGCGTTCCGCGCCACCATCGGGTCCTTCGAGCCGAAGTTGAGCCCGAACTCGTCCTTGAGGTCGATCACGAGCGCGTTGATCTCGGTGCTGTCGGCGAGGGCGATCAGCGCTCGCATCCGTTCCGGCCGCTGCGCGGCCCACCGGTTCACGTAGAGTGCGCGGACGATCCCCGTGTCGGGCGGCAGCACGCGCGCGGCGGGCGGGGTTGTCAGGGCGGTCGGAGCGAGCGAATCCGCGTGTGGACCGCGCACGCTGTCGCCCGGGGCGGGGCGCAGCGAGCCGCGCGTCGAGTCGGGGATCGTGTCGCGCCCCGCGGCGTGGGCCGGCGCGGAGGCGGCGGCGACAAAAAAGACGACACGTCCGCGGCACGCCGCGAGCAGTAGAAGGATCGTGATCGAGAGGCGACGCATCGACGGCGGTCGGAGAGGGAGAGGCACCGGCTGACGCGGCATGCGGATCCATCTCGCGCGTCCCCTCTAAGTACGACGACGCGAGGCCTCCCGTCACACGGTATATTCCGCACCATGCTCCGCCCGTCCTTCACCGCGCTCCTGATCATGATGATCCTCGCCGCGTGCCGGCCCGACGCGCGCGGGCCGGCGCCGCCGCGCGCCGAATTCATTCTCGAAGCCGGCGACAGCTCCTTCTGGGTCCGTTCGGGCCCCGACGGCTTGCGCGTGCGCGGCGCGCCGATGCGCCTCGCGCGGCTCGACGGCGCCTTCTACGAGCTCTACGTGGCGGACGACGACCACTCGTACACCGACGCGATCATCTCCGGGCAGCGCCTCTACCGCCGCGACCTCCGCCACGGGGATTCGGTCGCCCTCTTCGAGGACACGACCATCACCGGCATCGCCGAGTGGTACCGGCGGGAGCATCCCGCCGACGTGCCGCTCGGCCCCGACGAGGACCTGCCCGAAGAGCCGCACGTCAACGCCAACTCCGAGCTCGTGCCGCTGGCCCAGTTCGGCCGCTTCCTCTCGGCACGCTATACCGTCGATCTCGAGGTGAACGGGAGCGAGGAACGGCACCTCGCGCGCCGCTGGGTAATCGATCTCCGGAACGGCCGCCCCGCCACCGTCGCCGACATCGTGGGCGACCGCAACGCGGCGTACGTCCTCCGGCGCGGCGCCACGCTCTTTACCCAGACCCTCGACTCGGTGATCGCGTCGCGCGATGCGCGGGCGAGAGTGGCGGTGGATGTGATCGGCGACTTCAAGTTCGACGCGACCAGTTTCGAGCTCGTCGACGTGGATGGCGGGCCCGCGATCCGCTTCGTCGCGCCCGGCACGGGCCGCCGGGCCGAGGGACTGACCCTTCCGCTGCCGCCGATCGCCGTCGCCGCGCCCACCTGGTGGCCGGAGGCGCGCGAGGGGCTGCCGCAGGTAGTGGGCGACTCGAACCTCGAGCGTTGGCGCCGCCATACGCTCGAGGTGCAGGTGGTGTACCCGCCGGACGGCGACTTCGGTGCCGCTTCGCTGGTGGACAGCACACACCGTGCGTGGCCGATCGCGAGACTCCCCGTGCCCGCGCGTCGCATCTTCTGGCTCGACGGCGACGCCGTCGACAGCGTCACCCGCTCCGCCCTCGCTCGTGCCTTCGACGAGGCGGCGCTCTACTCCGAGGACACGCGAACCGCCATGACCCCCGCTCCGAAGGGCGAAGAAAAACAAAAGGATCCGCGCGCGGGCCGCCCCGTGCACGACTCGCAGCACGAGACGTCCGAGCTGATGATGCCCCAGGACGCCAACAACCTGGGCCACGTCTTCGGCGGCGTCATCCTATCCATGATGGACCGCACCGCCGCGGTGGCCGCGATCCGGCACACGCGCACCACCTGCGTCACGGTGAGCGTGGACCGCGTGGACTTCCGCGAGCCGATCCACCTGGGCGACCTGGTGGTGATGAAGGCGAGCGTGAATTTCACCGGCCGCACGTCGATGGAGATCGGCGTGCGCGTCGACGCCGAGAATCTCCTCACCGGCGTGCGCCGTCACACGAATTCGTGCTACCTCACGTTCGTGGCGGTCGACCGGAACGGCCGGCCGGTGGCAGTGCCTCCCGTCATCCCGGCCACCGAGGAGCAGCAGCGTCGCTTCGCCGCGGCCAAGGAGCGCCGGCGCCGCCGGCTGGAGGAGCGCGACGCGGAGGCCCGCTCCGCGTGACGCCGCCGAAACTGTTCACGGCCGAGGAGGCGAATAACACGCTGCCGCTCGTTCGGCGGATCGTGAAGGACATCGTGACGCTCTATCCGGAGTGGCGGGAGCGCGTGGAAGCGTTCGCCGTCTACGCGGCGAGCGCGAGCGCGGATCACCCCGATCCGATGGCCGACGCGGCGGCGGCCGACGTCCAGCGTCTCGCGAGCGACATCGACGGCTGTTTGCGCGAGCTCACCGAGCTCGGCGTGGAGTACAAGCAGCCGCTCGACGCAGGGCTCGTCGATTTCCCCGGCGAGATCGATGGACGCGGCGTCTATCTGTGCTGGCGCTACGACGAGCCGGCGGTGGCGCACTGGCACGACCGCGAGGGCGGGTTCGCGGGGCGGCGCCCGCTCGGACCGACGCGGGCCGCCTAAGCGCTCTTGCTGTTGCTCTTGCTCGCGGCCGCTGGGAGCGGCTGCGCGAAGGGCACGTCGACCTCCAACCCGTCGCGCGCCACCATCACGTTCTCGAACGCCTCGCGCGCCTCGCGCAGCAGCGTCTGCGCATCGTTCGAATAGCGCGCGGAAAGATGCGTCAGCACGAGCTGCCGCACGCCGGCGCGCGCCGCCACCTGCGCCGCCTCGCGCGCCGTGGCGTGCCCCGTCTCGACGGCGCGCGGCGCTTCCTCATCGCCGAAGGTCGCCTCGTGCACCAGTAGGTCGGCGCCGCGCGCGATCTCCACCGTGGCGTCGCACGGGCGCGTGTCGCCGGTGAGCACCACCCGCCGCCCCGGCCGCGGCGGGCCCACGAGCGCGGACGACGGAATGGTGCGCCCGTCGTCGAGGGTGACCGACTCTCCCTTGTGCAGCTTTCCCCAGAGCGGCCCCTCGGGGATGTTCATTTCGCGCGCGAGGTCGGGGTGGAATTCCCCCTTCCGCGCCTCTTCCACCAGGGCGTAGCCGAGCGACGGCGCCGCGCCGTGCTCGGCGGCGAAGGGGACGATCGCGTAGCCCGCGCGCTTCACCGCCTGCGCGGGCTCGAGCTCGGTGATCTCGACGGGGAAGGGGACGCGGTCCGTGCCGAAGCGCACCGCGTCGTTCAGCATCTTCTTCGCCGCCTTCGGCCCCCAGAGCCGCACGACGTTCGTGCGCCCCTGGAGAGCGAGCGTCCGAATGAGCCCGATCGCGCCGATGACGTGGTCGCCGTGGAAGTG
>JAYUMO010000136.1:0-4180 GCA_043762555.1 Gemmatimonadaceae bacterium
GATCAAGTGGGCGTCCGCGGATAGCGGCATCGTCGCCGTGAGCTCCACCGGCGGCGCGCAGGCGGTGGGGGCGGGGCGCACCACGTTGACGGCGTCGATCGATGGTTATTCGTCGACCGTGGCGGCCGAGGTGGTCTTCAAGGCGGCCGCGGTCCAAGTGCTGGCGGGCTCGGCACAGCGCGCGCCGGCCGGGCGACCGCTGCCGCGATCGGTGCAGCTGCAGGTGAGCTCACGAAGCGGGCGACCGGTGCCGGATGCGCAAGTGACCTTCGCCACCGAGGCCGCGGAGGGGACGGTGGAGTCGGCGACGGCCGCCACCGACCGCAACGGACGCACGCGCGCGAGCTGGACGCTCGGGCCGCACGCCGGCCGGCAGCGCCTGCTCATCACCATCGCGGGAATGGACAGCACGCTGCAGATCGTCGCCGAAGCGGATCCCCTTCCGCGGAACACGCGCATCCAGCTCGCGGGCCAAGCACCCGCCGGTGCCGCCGGCACCAAGCTCGCCGAGGCGGTGGGGATCCGGGTGACGGATTCGGCGGGCGCCGCGGACGCGGACGTGCCGGTGGTGTGGAGCGCGCTCGACGGCGGCCGCCTCGAGGCGCAGGCGTCGCGCACCGACTCGGTGGGCGAGGCGTGGGCGCACTGGGTGCTCGGCCCGCGGGCCGGCGCGCAGCACGCGCGCGTGCAGGTGGGGAATCCGCGCACGATGCCGGCGTTCCGGATCACGGCCGCCGTGGTCGCGGACACGGCCGCGACCTTGGCGCTGCTGAGCGGGGGTGGCCAGGCGGGCCGCGTGGGAGCGGCGCTCGAGCGGCCGATCGTGTTTCGCCTCAACGATCGGTATGGAAATCCGGCGGGCGGCGGCAGCGTCGCGGTGACCGCGCTCGCCGGGAGTGTGGCGGACAGCGCGCCGCTGTCGGATGCCGAGGGGAAGGTGCGGATCCACTGGACGCTCGGCCGGATGACGGGCGCGCAGGCGTTGCAGGTGGCGTTGAGCTCGGGAGCGAGCGCTCCGATCCGCATCACTGCGCGAGCGCTCGCCGTCGGACCCGCGAACGTCGCGCTCGAGTCGCCACCGCATAGCGGCTCGGCGGGGCGCGCGCTCGCGAAGCCGATCACGGCGACGGTCACCGACGTCTACGGCAATCCAGTGGCGGACGCGCTCGTGGTGTTCAGTACGTCGGCCGGGTCGCTCACGCCGGCGCGCGCGATGACGGACGCGCAGGGGCACGCCGCCACGCATTGGACGATGGGCCCGGCGGCGGGAGATCAGACGATCGCGGCAACCGTCCGCGGGACGAGCGTGACTACCTCTGCGGTGGTTCGCGCGACAAAGAACGGCAAGCAGTGAACCGACTGGAGGCCGTATGCTCTCGATAATCACGTCGTTCCGGATCTGCGCGGCTGGCGCGTTGACCGCGCTGGTGGGCGCCGGCGCGCATCCCGCCGTTGGACATATCACGTCGGGCGGCAGCATGCACGTGCCGCGCGCGAGTCACAGCTCCACCCTGCTCCCGAATGGCACCGTGCTCATCGCGGGCGGCTTCGGCGGCAGCGGCACGGAGTCGCACCCCTATACGAGCAGCGAGCTCTTCGACCCGCGCGACGGATCCTTCATCGTCGGCCCATCGATGCGCGTCGGGCGCTCGGGACACACGGCGACCTTGCTCGGGAACGGCACGGTGCTCATGGCGGGCGGGTGGACGGGCACCGAGGATGCGCGCGCGACCGCGGAGATCTACGATCCGTCCACCAACCGCTTCACGGCTACCGGATCGATGGTGGTGGGTCGAGGGGGACAGACGGCGACGCTCCTTCCCGACGGCCGCGTGCTGATCGCCGGCGGCGCGGATCGGAACGACGACGGACTCGCGAGCGCCGAGCTCTACGATCCGGCGAGCGGCCGTTTCACCCCCACCGGCAAGATGACGATCGCGCGCGACGGGCCGACCGCCACGCTCCTTCGCGACGGACGGGTGCTGATCGCCGGCGGGAGTTCGGCGTCTCGGAGGGGCAAGACGGTCTATCGCAGCGCCGAGCTCTTCGATCCGGCGACGGCAAAGTTCACCGCGACCGGTGAGATGGCGGTGCCCCGTCACAAGCACGCGGCGGCGCTGCTCCCCACCGGGATGGTGCTCGTCGTGGGCGGCTCGGACGATCGCGACTGGCACGGCGAATACGCGACCGCGGAGCTCTACGATCCGGCGCGCGGAACGTTCAGCTCCGCGGGGGCGATGAGCCTCGAGCGCTTCAAGCTCGGGTCCGCGGTGGTGCTGGTCGACAACGGCAATCTGCTCGTGGCCGGCGGCGCGGCGCGCGCGGAGCTCTACGATCCGGGCGCCCGGAATTTCCGCTTGGTGGACGGCACCCTCGGCGCGGCGCGCTACTACGCGTCGGCCATCGCGCTGCGCGATGGGAGAGCGTTGATCACGGGCGGCTATGCGGATGAGCCGGGCCGAGGGCTCCCGAGCACCGCGCAGGCCTTTCTCTACACCAAGTGACTCGCTAGGTCAGGAATTTCTCGAGCGAATCCCAGTAGTTGAGCTTCCAGCCGGTGGCGAGGTGCTGCGCCTCGCCCTTCGGGAAGCCGGTGTGATCGAACACCAGCTTCGTGCCGGTTCCCTGCGCCTTGAGATCGAAGTGCACGATGGAATAGGCTCCCGGCTCCCACGCCTCCGATCGCCACGCCTGCACGATGAGGTGGGGGCGAAGAAGGAATACGGACCGCCCCTTGATCCGCGCGCCGAACAGTGAGAACGCGCCGCCCGCCTTGCGATCGATCTCCGCCGGCGCGCCGCCGGTCATCTTACTGAACTGCTTCGCGTCCATGAGCGCGTCGTAGATGAGCATCGGGCTCGCCTTGAAGGCGACCTCCTGATGGATGGCCTCGGCGTCGTGAGAGATCCCATCGTCTTGAAGTACGGGAGGAGCGGCGCTTGCGGCCGATGCGAAGGGCAGGCGCGCGAGCCCGAGCGCCGGAAGCATGGCGGCCAGCCGCATCGAAAAATCTCTGCGGGTGACGGGTCGGGTGATCATGACTTGCTCCACCTTTCGGAATGAACTGCGGGATGGCTCTTGCGGCTTCTCTACCGCGCGGTCACGCCGCCATCGACTGCGAGCGCCGCGCCCGTAATGAAGCTGGCTGCGTCGCTGGCCAGGAAGACCACGACCGAGCTGGCGTCGTCCATGGTGGCCGCACGCCCTAACGGCACACTGCCCTTCACGAGCTCTAGCGCGCCGGGAGTCGCGGCGACCCGGCTCTGCCAGCTCTCACTCGCCATTGGCCCCAGCACGATGGCATTGACTCGAATATTTTGCGAAGCCAATTCAAGTGCAGCGGTTCGCGTGAGACCGATGAGCCCGTGCTTCGCTGCCACGTAGCCGGCAATCCGCTCCACGCCCTTCACTCCGGCGGTGCTGGCCGTATTGATGATGCTCCCCCAGCCCGTCTTTCGCATGGCGGGGATCTCGTGCTTCATCGAATAGAAGGCACTGTACAAGTTCGACGCGATGTCGTTGGCGAAAGACTCCGCGCTGATCGTCTCCAGGGGTCCAGAGGAATGATTCGCGCCCGCATTGTTGAGCGCGATGTCGAGGCGACCGAAGAAACGAAGCGTCTCGGCGACGACTCGCGCGACCTCCGCTTCGATGGTGAGGTCGGTCTGAACGAACTGCGCTTTGCCGCCGGCGGACTTGATCTGCTCCACCACGGCGTTCCCCTGCGCGACCCTTCGACCGGCGATCACGACGGCCGCACCCTGAGCCGCGAGCGCCCGAGCTGCCGTGGCGCCAAGACCTGACGTCCCACCCATTACCAGCGCGACTTTGCCGTCCAGTTGACCCACGGTGGTCACTCCTTCCTTGGCGATGCGTTACCACGATCCGCCTGCAGGCTTCCGGCTCGGCGCACGGCCGGCATCGTATGACGGTGCGTCAGCCGCGTCCGCGGCGCAAGTCGCGACACCTCCACGCGTGAACGCCCGATCCGGAGCGCACTATCTTTCCGACTCCTACCACGGGGGTCCCCAATGAGGCTCGTGTTCTCGCTCGTCGCCGTCGCCTGGCTCGTCTGCGCGGTACCCGCGCAACAGCTGGCACCGTCCCCGCTCTGGCAGGCGGTCGAACAGACCCTCGGCCGCGCAGCGGCGCCGCAACCGGGAGGCGTGATGACGTTCCG
>JAYUMO010000137.1:0-3381 GCA_043762555.1 Gemmatimonadaceae bacterium
GTATCCCGCGCGGTCGAAGACCACCTGCTTGATCCCCGCCTTCTTGGCCGCCGCCGCGAGCGCCTTGCCCACCGCCGTCGACCGCTCCGCCTTCTTCCCTTCTCCCACCGTGAGGTCTGAGACCGTCATCAGCGTGCGCTGCGCGCGATCGTCCACGAGCTGCACGTAGATGTGCTTGAGCGAGCGCTTCACCACGAGGCGCGGACGCTCCGGCGTCCCTTCCACTCTCTTCCGCACCCGCAGATGCCGGCGCGACCGCCGCTCGGCACGCGTCTTGGGCTTATGAATGGCCTTCATCGTTTACTTGGCTCCCGCCTTGCCGGCCTTTCGGCGGATCTGCTCGCCGACGTATTTGATCCCCTTCCCCTTGTACGGCTCCGGCGGCCGCAGGCCGCGCAGCTCCGCCGCCACCTGGCCCACCATTTCCTTGTTCGCGCCCTCGATGATGATCTGCGTCGGCTGCGGCGCCGTGAGCTTGATCCCCTTGGGCGCCTTGTACTCCACCGCGTGCGAGAAGCCCAGAGCGAGCTGCAGCCCGTAGGGGCGCGTCTCCGCCTTGTAGCCGACGCCGACGATCTCGAGCTGCTTCGAGAAGCCCGCCGTCACACCCTCGACCATGTTGGCCACGAGGGTGCGCGTGAGCCCGTGCAGCGCCTTGTGCTCGCTCTCGTCCGACGGACGGGTGACGACCACCGCGCCGTCGGCGACGACGACCTTCATCGCCGCAGGCAGTGAGCGCTCCAGCTCGCCCTTCGGACCCTTCACCGTGATGCGGTGCCCTTGCACGCTCGCCGTGACGTTCTTCGGCAGCGGCACCGGCTTCTTCCCGATTCGCGACATCGCGCCCCCCCTTACCAGACGAGGGCGACGAGCTCGCCGCCGGTGCGCGCCTGCCGCGCCTGCCGGTCGGTCATGAGCCCCTTGGACGTGCTCAGGATCGCCATGCCGAGGCCGTTCCGCACGCGCGGGATCTCGGACACGCCGACGTAGCGCCGCAGCCCAGGGGTGGAGACGCGCCGGATCTCGCGGATCACGGGCTGCTCCCCCTGCGCGTACTTGAGATAGATGCGGAGGATCGGGCGTCCATCCTCGGCGGCCACGGCCCGCACGTCCTTCACATAGTGGTTCTCGAGGAGGATGCGGGCGATCTCGGCCTTGAGTTTCGACGACGGGATGTCGACGCGGCGGTGCTTCGATCCGCAGGCGTTGCGGATCCGCGTCAACATGTCGGCGATGGGATCGGTCATGCTCATGGTTATTCCTGTGATCTAGAAAAGCGGGTCTCGGCGCTCGGCGCTCGGCACTCGGCGGTGCGGGCTACGCCGCACGCCAAGGCGGAACCGCCAAAACACATCACCAGCTGGCCTTGCGCACACCGGGGATGAGCCCGTTGAGCGACATGTCGCGGAAACAGATACGGCAGAGGCCGAACTTGCGGAGGAACGCGCGCGCGCGTCCGCAGCGCTGGCAGCGGTTGTGCTGGCGCACCGCGAATTTCGGCTTCCGCTTGGACTTCTCCACCATCGCCTTCCTTGCCATCGCTACGCTCGTTGGTCAGAGACTGTTCGAGGGACTTGGGATCGGGGATCAGGGATCGCGCGGCCGTTGCCGTCGAGTCCCGAGTCCCCAGTCCCGAGATGTTACATCGTTACCACCACGGGCTTGTCGTCGCCCCGGAACGGCATGCCCAGCTCGCGGAGCAAGGCGAACGCCTGATCATCGCGGGCCGTCGATGTCACGAAGGTGATGTCGAGGCCGTGCACCTGCTCCACTTGGTCATAGTTGATCTCCGGGAAGATCATCTGCTCCTTGAGGCCGAGCGAGTAATTGCCGCGGCCGTCGAAGGACCGCGTGTTGAGCCCACGGAAATCGCGAATGCGTGGGATCGCGATCGCAATGAAGCGGTCGAGGAACTCCCACATCCGCGCGCCGCGCAGCGTCACGCTCGCCCCGATCTCCTGCCCCTGCCGGAGCCCGAAGTTCGAGATCGACTTCTTCGCCTTGGTGCGCACGGGGCGCTGGCCGGCGATCGTCTCGAGCTCGGTCACGATGCCGTCGAGCAGCTTGGCCTGCTTCACCGCCTCACCGAACCCGACGTTGATCACGATCTTCGAGAGCTTTGGGATCTGGTGGACGTTGGGGAGGCTGAACTGCTGCTGCAGCTTCGGGCGCACCGCGCGCTCGTAATAGAGCTTGAGCCGCGGCGGGGGCACGGGCTGTCCGACCCCCGAATGCGCCGCCCGCGGCGCATCGGTGGCGGCGCCGCCCTTCTTCTTCGGCTTTTTTTCCTTCGCCTTCTTCTCTTTCGGCTCTTTCTTCTCGGTCGTCGCCATGGGTCTCGTCCTCGATCAACGCTTGCGGGGGATCGCGTCGCCGCTCTTGACGCTGATCCGTTCCTTCGTGCCATCCTCGTCGATCCGCGCGCGGAGGCGCGTCGGCTCGCCCGACTTCGGATCGAGCAGCATCACGTTCGAATGGTGGATCGGCGCCGGGAAATCGATGATCCCCCCCGGCTCGTCGGCGCTGCGCGCCTTCCGGTGCCGCTTCACGATGTTCATCCCTTCCACCACCACGCGCCCCGTCTTCGGGAAGACGCGGATCACCTTCCCTTGCTTCCCCTTGTCGTCGCCGCGCACGACGCGCACCGTATCGCCTTTCGCGACCGGCACCTGCATCCGCTCGGCGTTCCCGGCGTGACGGGCCGCGTTCTTCACCCGGCGGCGCTGCGTCTTCTTATAGCTCAGTACACGCATCTCAGAGGACCTCGGGCGCGAGCGACACGATCTTCATGAACTTCTTCTCGCGCAGCTCGCGGGCCACTGGCCCGAAGATACGCGTCGCCCGCGGCTCGCCGGCCTCATTGATGATCACCACGGCGTTCTCGTCGAAGCGGATGTAGCTCCCGTCCTTGCGCCGCGTCTCCTTCACCGTGCGCACCACCACGGCGCGCGCGACATCGGACTTCTTCACGGTGCCGTTCGGCAGCGCGTCCTTCACCGTGACGATCACCGTGTCGCCCAACCCGGCGTACCGGCGACGCGTGCCGCCGAGCACCCGGATCACGAGCGCGCGCTTCGCGCCCGAATTGTCTGCCACCTTGACGATGGACTCCTGCTGGATCATGGCCCCCTCCCCTTAACGCGCGCGCTCGAGGATCTCGACCACACGCCACCGCTTGTCCTTCGACAGCGGCCGGGTCTCCATGATGCGTACGCGATCGCCCGTCTTCGCCCCGTTGTCCGCACTGTGCGCCTTCAGGCGCTTGGTGCGCGTGATCATCTTGCCGTACAGCGGGTGCGGGAAGCGGCGCTCGATCGCGACCACCACCGTCTTGTCCATCTTGTCGCTCACCACGAGCCCGACGCGGGACTTGCGCGCGCC
>JAYUMO010000138.1:0-3015 GCA_043762555.1 Gemmatimonadaceae bacterium
CGGCGGATGGGAGGGGGAGTGGCGCCGGCCGCGGCGGGAACGCGCTCCGGACGGCCGCACGCGGCCAGCGCGAGCCCCAGCGCGAGCCCCAGCGCGAGCCCCAGCGCGAGCCCCCGCGCGATGAGCGACGTGCGCACGCCCACAAGCTACCGGCCGCGCGCGGCTAGAACAAGTCGCGCGCGCGGGAGCTAGAAGGGCGCGTAGAGCGAGAACTGGAGCCAGGGACGCGTGTCCAAATAGTGCGGGAAGACGTAGGCCCAGCTGAGGATCGCCGCGCCGAAGAGGTTGACCCGGGCGCCGAATCCGAAGCTGGTGAGGAAGGCGCGGGTGGTCAGCGGATTGTAATTGTCCTGCCGCCCCCACTTCACCGTCTGCCCCTGGAACCACGCGGTGCCCGCATCCGCGAACACGAACATTTCCACCGGCGGGACCGGGACCACGCCGCCGCCACCGCTATAGAACGGCGCGCGCAGCTCGATCGTTCCCCACACCGCGCTGCTCCCGATCGCCGGATTGCAGTAATCAGCGATCGGCGCGTTGAAGAAACAGGCGCTGTCCACGTGAAAGTTGCTGCCGTCGTAGCCGCGCACCACGTCGCTGTACGCGATGTAGCGCCGCAAGCTGTCTGAATCGCGTCCCGTCGTGATCGTTCCCTGCAGATGCCACGCGAGGATCAGCCGATTGAAGATGAGCGGGTCGTAGCGGCGATAATCGGCGGCGTAATTCATCCATTCGAAGTCGCCGATCGCCGGCGACACTTGGAGCCGATAGCGCCGGCCGGAGATCGGTGCGAAGTAGCCGTAGAGCGTGTTGTCGGAGACGTAGGCGGTGTACGGCTGCACGTAGTTCTTGGTCGAAGAAGGCCCCGTGATGCGCGACGCCGTCCCCGTGAAGTAGTTATAGGAGAAGATCACGTTCTCGCGGTTGAGGCTCGTGAAATGCGCCCCGACCTCCACGCGATCGAAACGATTGAGGGGGTAGAACCCCGCCGCGAACACCGCGCGCGGGAGGTATCGCGCGGTGACGCTCCGCTGCTCGCCGGTGTTCGGGTTGTAGGTCGAACCCTGAGAATAGTAGAACGGAAGATTGGAGAGGCCCACCTGGTACTGCAGGCGCCCGGCGAGGAAGGCGTAGGCGAGGTACAGCTGGAAATCTTCGAGCCGTCCGTTGATGGCGCCGGCGAGGGTCACGCGCGTGGAGCCCACCAGGTCGGTGAGCGTGATCCCCAGCCCGCCGTAGAAGCCGCTGCCGAAGTTGTCGTGCGAATAGCCGATCGTTGGTGACGCCGCGTATTCCGGATAGAGCGACAGCTCATAGGGATACTTCAGGAACGTCGTGGTGTCCGGCAGCTTCACCGCGCCCGTATCGAGGATCGCGGCCACGCTGATCGGCCGCTCGCCCCCGGTCTCGGCGGTGCCCGGCAGCGCGGCGGCCGGGCGGAAGCCGCCCGGGCCGTTGTAGTACGTTGCGGCCCTTCCGTCCGCGCCGCCCCGCTTGGTGGACGTGTCCACGGCGGGATGCGCCGGCGCGCCTGGCGCCGTCGCGACGACCTCGGGCACCGGCGCGCGCTCGAGGTGCCGCGGGTCTTCGACGATCCAGATCGTGTAGTTGTCGCCCTCGTAGTACACGAAGGCGAGCCGGTCCGCGGCGTGCGCCCAGCTCAGCGCGGGACTCACGTCGGTGATCGCGGTGACGCCGCCCACGAGGTTCGTGATCTGGAACTGCTGGCGCGACGCGACGTCGTAGAGATAGACGTTCGGGATCCCGCTCCGGTTCGACACGTAGGCGATCGTGTTGCCGTCGGGCGACCAGTTCGGATTGATGTTCTGCCCGATCTGGTTCGGCAGCACCTCGATCTCATGCGTCGCGAGATGGTAGAGCGCGATCCGCACGTGCGGGAAGACGAGGTCATTGAGGTCGGTGCCCGCGCCGCGCTCCGACGAGAAGGCGATCGTCTGGCCGTCGGGCGACCACTGGGGCTGCATGTCGCCGTTCTTGTCGTGCATCAGCTGGGTGAGGTTCTTCCCGTCCGCATCCACGATGTAGAGGTCGGTCATCCCGCCGTGCGCACCGCTGAACACGATGCGGGTGCCGTCCGGGGACCAACTCGGACCGGTGAGGCCGTCGAGCGTCGGCTTGATCGTGGTGATGCGCTTCCGGCGCTCCACGTCCAAGATGTGCAGCACCTCCTGCCCGCCGGCGAGCGCGGAGAAGGCGAGCAGCTTGCCATCGGGCGAGAAAGCGGCCTGCGAATAGAGCAGCCCGATCTCCTGGTAGTTCGGATCGAGCGTGCTCTTCACCAGTCGCTTGATGCGCTTCCCCGTTTTCGCGTCGGCGAGCCAGAGGTCGATGAACACCTCGCCCCGGTTGAAACTGCCGTTGGAGAGGAAGACGATGTAGCGGCCGTCGGGGGAGAGCACCGGATCGACGAAGATATCGCCGCCCGAGCGGTGCTTCGTGAGCAGCGGCTCGGCGATCGAGCGGGCGCGGCCGAGCTGGGCGGCGAGCGGCAGGAACTGCTCCTGCATCGCGGTCTTCCATTCGGCGCCGATCTCCGGCAGCTGCTTCCCGGTATTCCGCTCGAACGCACGCTCCACGCCGAGGTTCGGCGTCTCGAGCATGATCGCGCCTACCGCTTCATCGCCCCAGTGGCGGCCGACGTACGCGAAGAAGGATTCGCCGTAGCGGTACGGGAAGAATCGTTGCGGGTCGTTCGTCATCTGCGCCACCGACGGCAGCCGGTTCTCCAGCACCGCGTCGCGGATGATGACGTTGGTGTGCGGATCCTCCGGGCCCTTCGAGAGGTATTCCGCCATCCCCTCCATGAACCAGAGTGGCGGGTTGACCGTCTGCATGGCCTGCAGCCCGCCTCCCGCCTTCCCGCGCGCGAAGATGTCGTACTGGAACTCGTGCACCATTTCGTGCGTGAGCACGTGCTCGGTGGTGCGATAGTTCCCGGTGAAGAAGAAGAGCATCCGGTGACGCAGCGCTTCCGTCACGCCGCCCGTGCCTTCG
>JAYUMO010000139.1:0-14464 GCA_043762555.1 Gemmatimonadaceae bacterium
ACCCGCCGGCACCGCGACCCCGTGCATCATCTGCCCGGAGAGCGCGAGGGTACCGTAGCTCATCCCGCCGAAGTCCGTGCGCGCCGCCGCCATCGCCGCGAACACGTCGCTCGCCGTGAAGTAGCTCGTGCCTTCGCCGAGGAAAGCGAGCAGATCCGCGATCGCCCACCAGACGGGGCGCGCCATCCCCGGGGCAGCCTTCGCCTGGAGGTAGCGCTGCACGCGCGCGCGCAGATTCACGAAGGTGCCGTCCTCCTCCGCCATGTTGGTCGCGGGCAGCACGACGATCGCGTTCCGCGCCGCCGGCGGGAGCGCCGTGCCGACGACGATCACCGCGCTCGCGCGCGCGAGCGCCGGGAGGTCGGCGTCGGTGATCTCGTGATCGGCGATGAGCAGCACGTCGCCCGGCCGCATCCCGTCGAGCGGGCGATCCGACTTCGCGAAGCCGAACAGCTCGGCGGCGCGCACGTTCGCCGCACGTTCCGCGCGCCGCGCCAGGTCGGGCACGCCGGCGAGCGGCGCCTCGGGGCCCCGCTCGACGCGGAAGGCGCCGCGGCCGTCCGTCTTCGTCACGAGGCGCGAGAGCATCCAGAGCGATTCCGTGGAGAGCATCGGGCTCACGAGCGCGAAGATGCTCTTGCCGTTCACGTGCGACGCGGCCGCGCGGAGCGCGATATCCCAATCGGCGGCGGTGAGCCGGTCGCCGTGATGGCGCACGAGAGGCGCCTCGAGCCGGTCCGGCCGGTTGAGCCATCGGTAGTTCGCGCGGCCCTCATCGCAGAGATAGTACTGGTTCACCGCCGCGTTCGACCGCGGTTTCATCCGGACCACCACGTTGTCGCGGGTCTCGAGCGTGGCGTTGCACCCCTGTGTGCAATTCGGACAGATGCTCGCCGTGCGGTCGAGCTCCCACGCGCGCGCCTTATTGAGGAAGTCCTTGGAGACGAGCGCGCCCACGGGGCAGAGATCGATCACGTTCGCCGCCCATGGATGAGTGAGATCGCGGCCGGGGAAGATCCCGATCACCGCCCGATCGCCGCGCTCGCTCACGTTCAGCACCGGGTCGTGCGCCACATCATCCATGAAGCGCACGCAGCGCGTGCAGAGGATGCAGCGGTTGGTCACGTATAGGACATCGCCGCCGAAGTCCTCCGCCGGAGTGAACCGCTTCGGCTCCGGCCCGAGCCGCCCCTCGGCGCGTCCCTCGCGGAAGGTGTAATCCTGCAGCTCGCACTCGCCGGCTTGATCGCAGATCGGACAATCCAGCGGATGATTCACCAGGAGGAATTCGAGCACGCCCTTCCGCGCCTCGAGCGCCTGCGGCGAGTGCACGTGCACCACCTGCCCCTCGCCGACCGCGGTCGCGCACGATGCCACGAGCTTTGGCGCCTGCTCCACCTCCACCAGACACATCCGGCAGACGCCGGCCACCGGCAGCCCCGGGTGGTAGCAGTAGTGCGGCACGAGCACGCCGGCGTGCTTCGCGGCCTCGAGGAGGGAGGTGCCCGCGGGGACGCTCACCGAGCGCCCCTCGATCGTGAGCGTGACCGTCGATGGAGGCGTCATCAGGTCGCCGCCGTGGCGCTCAGCGGGCACCGCTTGCCGAGGATGTGCGCTTCGAACTCGTCCTTGAACTTCTGGATTCCGCTCACGATCGGCGCCGCGCACGAATCGCTGAGCACGCAGATCGTCTTCCCGGTCATGTTCTCCGAGAGCTCCAGCAGCGTCTCGAGATCCGGCATCGTCCCAGCGCCGGCCTCGATCCGCTCGAGGATGCGCGTGGTCCAGGCCGTGCCCTCGCGACATTGCGTGCACTGCGCGCAGCTCTCGTGGGCGTAGAAGCGCGCCAACCGCGCGATCATCTTCACCATGCACACCGAGTCGTCGAACACGATCACGCCGCCGGACCCGAGCATCGTGCCCTTGGCCGCGAATCCCTCGTAATCCATGAGCGTGGCCTCGGCCTCCGCCATCGACTGGATCGGCACCGACGAGCCACCGGGGATCACCGCCTTGAAGCGTCGTCCCGGCAGCGGCCCGCCGCACACATCATAGAGGAAATCCTTGAACGGGAAGCCGAGCGTGACCTCGTAGTTCCCCGGGCGCGCGATCGTGCCGCAGACCGAGAAGAGCTTGGTGCCGGTGCTCTTCGGGCTCGACAGCGAGAGCGCTTTGTGCCACGCGGCGCCGTTCGTGATGATGTGCGGCACCGCGGCGAGCGTCTCCACGTTGTTGATCGTGGTCGGCAGCCCGAACACGCCGGAGGCGGCCGGGAAGGGCGGCTTGATCCGCGGATTGCCGCGCTTCCCCTCGATCGAGTTCATGAGCGCGGTCTCTTCGCCGCAGATGTACGCGCCGGCGCCGCGGAAGAGGTACATGTCCAGGCGGTGCGACGTACCCATCGCGCGCGCGCCGAGGATGCCCGCCGCATAGGCCTCGGCCAGCGCCGCGGCCACGATGCGGATCGCGTCCGTGAACTCGCCGCGGATGTAGATGTACGTCGTCTCCGCGCCGATCGCGTGCGCGGCGATCGCGGCGCCCTCGATGAGGGCGTGCGGCGTCCAGCGCATGATCTCGCGGTCCTTGAACGTGCCCGGCTCCGACTCGTCCGCGTTCACGCACAGATAGTGCGGCTTCCCGTCCCCAGGCTTCATGAACGACCACTTCAGGCCGGTGGGGAATCCCGCGCCGCCGCGGCCCCGGAGTCCCGATTCCTTCACGACGTTCACGAGATCGGTGGTGGCCATCCCCAACGCCTGCTCGAGCGCGCGGTAGCCGCCGCACTGCTTCCAGCCGTCGAGGGTCCGGGCCTGCGGATCGCCGAAGTGCTTCGAGAGCACCAGCGTCTCCTTGGGGTGCGGACGATGCGGGAAGCCCACTATCGGTACGTGCTCAGCAACTGGGGGACCTTATCAGGGGTGACCGATTCGATGAAGTCATCATCCACCATCACCGGCGTCGCGAACCCGCACGCGCCGAGGCACTCCACTTCGATCACCGTGAAGCGGCCGTCGGGCGAGGTGACGCCGAGCTCCGCGCAGCCGGTGTGCTTGAGCACCGCCTCCACCACCCGCTCGGCGCCGCAGGCGCCGCACGGCGACGTCGTGCACACCTGCACGAAATGCTTCCCCACCGGATGCTGGTGGTACATGGTGTAGAAGGTGACCACGCCTTTGACGTACGCCGGGGTGAGCCCGAGCCGCTCCGCCACTTCGACCATGGACTCGGCGCTCACCCAGCCGCGCGCGCGCTGCACGATCCAGAGCGCGGGGAGGAGCGCCGCCATCTTGTTGGGGAACTGCGCGAGCGCGCGATCGAGCTCCTCCGCCGCGGCGCCGGTGAACACCGGAACGTACTCCGGGGTCTTCGCCGCTCCCATCGCCTGTGCGCTCACCGGTCGATCTCCCCCATGACGATGTCGATGCTCGCGTTGATCGCGATCACGTCGGAGAGCAGATGGCCCTCCACCATCTTCGGGATCGCGGACAGATTGACGAAGCTCGGCGGCCGGATGCGCCACCGCACCGGCTTCGCCGTCCCGTCGGATACCATATAGTAGCCCTTCTCCCCCTTCGGGCTCTCGACCGCCACGTAGGCTTCCCCGATCGGCGGACGCGGTCCCTCCATCACTTGCTTGAAATGATGGATCATCGATTCCATGTCGCTCATCGCCTTGTGCTTGGGCGGCAGGACGACGCGGTGGTCCGCACTGTTGATCGGACCGTCGGGCAGCCGCTCCAACGCCTGCGCGAGGATGCGCGTGGATTGCCGCAGCTCCTCGACGCGCAGCAGGAAACGGTCGTACACGTCGCCGTGCGTGCCGACCGGGACTTCGAAGTCGTACGTTTCGTACTCGAGATAGGGGAAATCCTTGCGCAGGTCGTACGCCACGCCGGAAGCGCGGAGCATCGGGCCCGAGAGTCCGCAGTTCGTCGCCTCGTCGGACGACAGCGCACCCAAGCCGATCGTCCGCCCCACCCAGATCGCATTGCGCGTGAGCATTCGGTCCACTTCGTCGATGGTCGTGGGGAAGGAGCGGACGAAATGGCGCAGCTTGTCCGTCCAGCCGTCCGGAATGTCCGCCGCCATGCCGCCCACGCGGGTCGCGCTCGTCGTGAGCCGCGCCCCCACCCAACTCTCGAGGAGATCGTAGACGTTTTCGCGCTCCTGGAAGGACCAGAGGAAGGGCGTGAAGGCCCCGATGTCGATGCACGTCGTCCCAAGCCAGACCAGGTGCGAGATGATCCGCGACAGCTCCATGGCGATCACCCGCAGCACGACGCAGCGCGGCGTGATCTCGATGCCGAACAGGCGCTCGGCACCCAGCGCGAAGGCGCAGTTGTTGCCGATGGAGTTGAGATAGTCCTCGCGGTCGGTCCACGGGACGATCTGATTGTACTGGCGGTATTCGCCCATCTTCTCGAAGCCGCAGTGCAGATAGCCGATGTGCGGGATACAGCGGACCACCGTCTCCCCATCGAGCTCGAGCACCAGCCGCAGCACGCCGTGCGTGGCCGGATGCTGCGGCCCGATGTTGATCAGCATGTGCTCGCCGGCGAGCTCCGGCTCGAGGGGCATCGGCGGCTCGAGGGTCGTCACCATCCCCCCCTCGTTCACCGTGATCGGCGCTCGGCGCGGCCGCCCGCTCTCGTCCAGCCCGGAGGTGCCGAGCGCGACCTCGACCGTCCGCTTCGTGGTGGGCATCGGCTACTCGCCGGTCGGCGTGCCGTGGGCGAGCCGCCGGCGCATCTCGTCGGGGAGGTCCTCGAACGCCTGCGTGATCGAGAGCTCCTCCATGGAGTAGCGGGCTTCCGGATTCGCCGAGAGCGCCTGCCGAAGCTGCTCGGACCGCGAGAAGCGTCCGCGGAGAGGGAAATCCTTTCGCAACGGGTACCCTTCCCGGTACTGCTCCCACATCAGGATCCGCCGGAGGTCGGGGTGACCGCAGAAGCGGATGCCGAACATGTCGAAGCATTCGCGCTCGAGCCAATCGGCCCCCTTGTACACCGACCAGACGCTGTCCACCTCGAGCGCGGCGCCGCGCACGAGCTGTACTTTCAGCCGCAGGAATCGACGGAATGGGAGCGAGCGGAGGTGCCAGACGACCTCGAGCGGCTGCTCCGGGTCGCGGAACTCCACCGCCGTCACGTCGGACAGGTAGTCGTAGCGCTGCGACGGATCGTCGTGGAGCCAGCGGACGATCTCGAGCAAGCGCGTGCCGTCCACGGTCACCGAGCTCTCGCTCCATACTACGTCGACGCGCCGCACGGCCGCGCCGAACTTCTGCTGGAGCGCCGCCGCCGACGGATTCGGCGGCCCACCGCGGTGCGGAAGACCCTTGGGCGTTGCCGGCGCTGGAGCGCCGGGCTCGGCACTCCCGGGCAGCACCGTGTTCGTTGCGGAGCGCGAGCTCACGTGGCGGACCGCGTCTGGTTGACGGAGTTGCCGAATGGCTCCGACAGCTCGTCGATCGCCTCCGGCGCCATCGCGAGCCGGCTCACCGGATCCGCTTCCAATTCGTTCCGCAGTGTGGCATTCGACAGCTGCTCCCGCTTCACCTTTTGCTGGAGCATCATGATGCCGTGGATGAGCCCCTCCGGGCGCGGAGGGCACCCCGGCACGTACACGTCGACGGGGATGACCGTGTCGATCCCCTGCACCACGGCGTAGTTGTCGAACATCCCGCCCGTGCTCGCGCACGCTCCCATGGAAATGCACCACTTCGGCTGCGGCATCTGCTGCCAGATCCGCCGGATCACCGGCGCCAGCTTGAAGGGGACGCGCCCCGCGCAGATCAACACGTCGGCCTGACGCGGCGAGAAGCTCATGCGCTCCATGCCGAAGCGCGCGAGGTCGAAGCGGCTGGCGGCCGTCGCCATGAACTCGATGGCGCAGCAGGCGGTGCCGAACGGCATCGGCCAGAGGGAGTTCGCGCGCGACCAGTTGACGAGGAAGTCGAGCCGGGTGGTGACCCAGCTTTCCTGGTCGGCCGGATCGTAGGTAGCGACCGTGGCGGGCGGCCGCGACGTCAATCCCATTGCAGTGCCCCTTTCTTCCAGACGTAGATGAGGCCGACGAGCAGGATGGCGATGAACACGAGCATCTCGCCGAGGCCGAAGAAGGAGACCTGGGCCGGCGGGCAGACGCCGTTCGTGAGCGGCACCGAGCACGAGAGCTCGTGGTAGGCGGCGCCCCACGGCAGCATGAACACGGTCTCGATGTCGAAGACGATGAAGAGCATCGCGACCATATAGAATTTCACGGAGAAGCGCTCGCGCGCGTCGCTGAGCGTCGGGATGCCCGACTCGTACGCCGCCTGCTTCTCGGGGGTGGGGCGCGCGCGGACGGTGAGGTGCGAGAGCCCCAGCATCATCGCCGCGTTGAGGGCGACGAAGCCCAGCAGCATCAGGATCGGGAAATAATCGCTGACCATCCGGCTCCCGCGCTCGTGAACTTTTTCACGTACCTGCGCGCGAAAGTTATCCACGCGGCCGCGACAGTGTCAACGCACCGTTTTCGCCGCGCGTGCGCGCTTTGCCTCCCTCCGCGCCACAGGGTACATTTCGCCCCGCATCACCCTGGCTCCACCGGAGCCGTCGTATCCCTTCACCGCCCATCATGTCCATCAAGTCCGACCGTTGGATCCGGCGGCTCGCGCGCGAGCACGGCATGATCGAGCCGTTCGCTGACCGCCAGGTTCGGGATGGCGTCATCTCGTACGGCGTCAGCTCCTACGGCTACGACATGCGCGTCGCCCGCGAGTTCAAGATCTTCACCAACGTGCTCAGCTCGATCGTCGACCCGAAGCACTTCGATCCGCGCTCCTTCGTGGAATTCGAGGGGGACGTGTGCATCGTGCCGCCGAACAGCTTCGCCCTCGCGCGATCGGTGGAATACTTCCGGATCCCGCGCAACGTGCTCACGGTGTGCGTCGGCAAGTCCACCTATGCGCGATGCGGGATCATCACGAACGTCACCCCCTTCGAGCCCGAGTGGGAGGGCTTCGTGACGCTCGAGATCTCGAACACGACGCCGCTCCCGGCCAAGATCTACGCCAATGAGGGGATCGCCCAAGTCCTCTTCTTCGAGGGCGATGAGGAGCCGGAGATCTCGTACCGGGACAAGAAGGGGAAGTATCAGGGCCAGCAGGGCGTGACGCTGCCGCGCCTCTAGCGGGCGTGGCGCGGCCGGCGACGCCCTGGGGCGTTATGGCGTGACGGCCGCCGGCGTGTTGCTGGGATTCGAGGTGCCGTTGCCCAGCCCGCCCTCCGAGTTGTTGCCCCAGCAGTAGACGGTCCCGGTGCTCGCGACCCCGCACGTTTGGATATCGCCGCCACTCAGCGACACGAACGCGTGGCCGCCCGACACCGCCGTGGGCGTCGAGCGATCGGTGGTCGTCCCATCGCCGAGCTGCCCGTACATATTCCAGCCCCAGCAGTAGGCCAGGCGGGTCGTCTTCTCGATGCCGCACGTGTGCGTGCTGCCGGCGGTGATGGCCGAGAAGAATTTCCCGCCCGACACGGCGACGGGCGCCCTCCGATCCGTCATCGTTCCGTCGCCCAGCTGCCCGTTGCTGTTCGAGCCCCAACAGAACGCGGCGCCATCGCTCGCGCGCAGCGCGCACGTCTGGTGGTCCCCCGTCGTGATCGCCGAAAAAACGTAGGGCCCGCCCGTCACGGACACGGGGGTCGAGCGATCGGTCAGCGTGCCATCTCCCAGATTCCCGCGCGTGTTCGAGCCCCAACAGGAGGGCGCGCCGAGCGTGGAGAGCGCGCACGCGTAGCTCCACCCGGCGCTCACCGACGCGAAGGTCGCTGGCGCATGAACAGAGTCGGGTACGGTCGCGTCGTTGGTCGTGCCGTTCCCGATCTGTCCTGCATCATTGTGCCCCCAGCAGTAGATCGCGCCCGAGAGCGTGACGCCGCACCCTGTTTCGTAGCCGTCGCTGAGCTTCGTGAAGACGTGCGACCCGGACACCGGCGTCGGGACGAACCGCTTCATGCCCGACGTTCCATCTCCCGCGCCGCCGTATCTGTTGTGGCCCCAGCAATAGGCCGCCCCCGCCGCCGTGACGGCGCAGGTCTCATTGTACCCCGCGGTCACCTGGGAGTACGTCGCGCCGCCCGTGAGGACCGGATACGGGGTCGCGCGGCTGATCGAGTCGTTGATCCCGAGCTCGCCGCCACCGTCGTGCCCCCAGCAGTAGGAGCCGGCCGAAGTCAACGCGCATGCCCAGATCCCTCCCGCAGCCACCTGTGTCGCCGCGGGCATGGGAACGGCGACATCGAAGGCATCGCTCGTCGAGGAAGTGAGCGTCCCCGACGTTGCGATCAGGCGATAGCCCGTGCCGGTCTGACCGATGGAGAGATCAGAGAACGTCGCCAGCCCCTGGATCGCTGGGACGGTGAGCGTCCCGCTGAGCGTCGCGCCTCCCGGTGATCCGGCTGCGAGGGCGATCGTGACCATGTCGGTCGCGGAGGTAACCGTCCTCCCGGATGCATCGGCGATCGCTACCCGCACCGCCGCCGGAAAGTTGCCGAAGACGTCGACCCGACCGCTGTTGATCACGCGTCCGCTGATGGCCTGCGTGGGCCCGATCGCGCTGTCGCTCCGATACAGCAGTTGGACCGGCGCCGACGGGCCGGTGGCGCTGTCGCTCCTGCAACCGCTCGCCCCGATGACAACCGCCCAGGCCAGGACCAGCGCTCGTCCGCGCACGTGTGTCATCCGATCTCCTCGCTCGTGGAATGCGCGGTCCGCCCCGTCGATCCGGCACAGCAGCGGCCAGCGCACCACTTAGACGCCAGACGGGGCGTCCACGTCACGCCGGCGGGCCGCTCGAGGCGGGTCGGATCATCCACCGGCGCCGCCCCCGGTCCGGTGACGCTCCGCCGGCGCGAGCTGCGCGCGCTCGTACTCGCGGTTCATGCGCGTGATGACGTCGATGCTGATCTCCTTGGGGCACGCCTCCTGACACTCGCCGTGGAGGGAGCATCCGTCGAACCCCTCGGCGTCCATCTGCGCCACCATCGCCACGACCCGGCGCGCCCGCTCCGCCTGAACCCTGCGGGAGCACGCCGAGGCGCGCGTAGCCGTTGAGCCACTCGGGGCCGAGGAAGAGCTGCAGGTTCCCAACCATGTGGCCGATCAGGAGGCCCATCATGACCCCCGGCCACGCCCACCACCATATTCTTGCCGATCGTGGAGCGCCAGAAGCGCCCGATCCGTCGCACGGCCGCTCTAGAGCGTGACCGCCGCCATCGGCTCCCGGACGGCCGCGGCGCTCTGCTCCAGCTTGCCGCGCTCGGCCGGCGTCAGCGTCACCTCGATGATGCGCTCGAGTCCCTTGCGGCCGAGCACGCAGGGCACGCCGAGGAAGAGGTCCCGCATCCCGTACTCGCCCTGCAGCCAGGCGGCGCACGGGAGTACCCGCTTCTGGTCGAGCACGATGGATTCGCACATCTGCACGGCCGCCGCCGATGGCGCATAGTACGCCGAGCCCGTCTTCAGGTGCTTTACGATCTCCGCGCCGCCGTTGCGCGTGCGATCCACGATCGCGTCGAGCCTCGCCTGGTCGAGGAGCTGGCTCACGGGGATCCCGCTCACGGTCGTGTACGAGACAAGCGGGACCATCGTGTCGCCGTGACCGCCGAGCACCATCGCCTGGATGTCACGCACCGAGACATCGAGCGCTTCCGCCAGGAAGGCGCGGTAGCGGGCCGTGTCGAGCACGCCGGCCATGCCGATCACGCGCTCGCGAGGGAAGCCGGTCACCTTGAGCGCCACGTAGGCCATCACGTCAAGCGGATTGGAGACCATGATGACGATCGCGTTCGGCGACGTCTTCTTGATCTCCAAGGCGACGGCCTTGACGATCCCCGCGTTCGTATTCAGCAGGTCGTCGCGCGACATCCCCGGCTTGCGCGCGATCCCCGCCGTGATGACCACGATCTCCGAGCCGGCGGTCTCGGTGTAGCCGTTGCTGCCAATGACCCGCGAATCGAACAGCTCGATGGGTGCCGACTCCCACTGATCGAGCCCCTTCCCCTGCGGCACGCCGTCGATGACATCCACCATCACCACCTGGCGCGCCAATTCCTTCTCCGCGAGCCGCTGGGCGGTGGTCGCGCCCACGTTGCCCGCGCCCACCACCGTGATCTTATTGAGCATTCTGTCCGAGTCGTCGAGGACGAACCGCGTGAGGTCGCGACGGAAAATACCGGAGCGCGGGAGCGGAGGGAAGCGGCGCGCGCGCTACCCGCCGATCTGGGAGAGCGCCCGCAGACCGCCGACCTTCATTTGCAGCAGCTCGTGTTCCTTGGGCTTCTCAGCGAGCGCGCGGATGTACAGGGGCGTCAGCGCTGCCCCGGCACGCAACGGATCGCGGAGATTCACCTCGTGGTCGCCGTAGAGGCAAGTGCGCAGGCGTCCATCGGCGGTCAGCCGCACGCGATTGCAGGAGCCGCAGTACGTATGCGTCATCGGCGTGATGACGCCCACCGTTCCCGGCGCGCCGGCGAAGCGGTGATACGCCGCGGGGCCGTTGCCGCGCGCCGGCCCCGCGTCCGGCGCGAGCGCGCCGATGGACGCGAGGCGCGCCAGGATCTCATCGCTCGGCACCACGTGCTCCCACGTGAGATCGCGCATCTCGCCCACCGGCATGAGCTCGATGAACCGCACGTGCCAGGGATGCTCGAGCGTGAGCCGCGCGAAATCCTCGAGCTCGTCGTCGTTCACCCCGCGCAGCACCACCATGTTGAGCTTGATCGGCTCGAGGCCCGCGCGCTCGGCGGCGACGATCGCCCGCACCGGGTCGAAGCCGAGGTTGCGCCGGGCGATCGCCGCGATGCGGTCGGCGCGCAAACTGTCGGCGCTGATGTTCACGCGATCGAGCCCCGCCGCGCGCAGCGGCGCCGCGAGCTCGGGAAGGCGCACGCCGTTCGTCGAGAGGGCGATGTCCTCGATCCCCGGCACCGCCTTCAGCATCGCCACGAGGGTCGCGAGGTCGGGGCGGATCGTCGGCTCCCCGCCGGTGATGCGGAGCCGGCGCAGTCCCAGCGGCGCCAGCTGACGCACGATCTCGGTGATCTCCTCGTAGGTGAGGATCTCCCGCTTCGGCAGCCAATCGAGGCCCTCGAGCGGCATGCAGTACACGCATCGGAAGTTGCAGCGGTCGGTGACGGAGATGCGCAGGTACTCGATGCTCCGCCCAAACTGATCGCGCAGCGTGCTCATGACCGCGCCTCCACGTGCCGGCGCGTGGGGTCCACCCACTCGCGGTCGCCGTCGGCGTACTCCTCGCGCTTCCACACCGGCACCCGCCGCTTGAGCTCTTCGATCACGAAGCGGGACACCTCGTACGCCGGCGCGCGGTGCGCGTGCGACACGGCGATCCCAACGCTCGCTTCGCCGAGCCCGAGCCGTCCCACTCGGTGCTCGACGACGATCGCGTCGGTGCCGAAGGCGCTCGCCGCCTCGGCGACGATCGCTTCCAATTCGCGCGCCGCCATCGCCTCGTAGGCCTGGTATTCGATCCCGCTCACCGCGCGCCCCTCGTTCACATCCCGGACGGTACCCAGGAAGAGGATCACCGCGCCATGATCGGCGGTCGTCGCCTCGGCGACGAGGGCCGCCGGGTCGATCGCGCGCGTCACGATCGCGGCGCGCACCGTCAGCCTCCCGCCACCGGCGGGATCACCGCCAACTCGTCCCCCGTCCTCAGCACACTGTCGCCCCGCGCGTAGGTGAGGTTGATCGCCACGAGCGGCAGATTCGGTAGGGCCGCGCCCCCCGGGAAATCCCGGAGGTGCGCGAGCGCTTCTCGCACCGTGGCGCCGTCGGGGAGGGTGAGCTCCACGCGCGGCTTACCGAGAGCGTCCGCATAGGAGGCGAAGAGGAGCGCCGTGACCGTCATAGGAAGAACTCTGACGGAACGAGGGCGCCGGGACAAGGGGCCGCGTCGCCTCAGGAATGCGAAGCGCCCCGGCGCCGGGGGACCGGGCCGGGGCACAGCACCACCTCTCGGGGCTCAGACCCTCGACTTGGAGTCGGACAGCTCCTCGTCGGTGAGCTCGGCCACCAGCGCGCGCAATTCCTTGGACGGCTTGAACACCGGCACCGGCCGGGCGGAGACCTCCACCGGCGACCCGGTGCGTGGGTTACGCGCCATGCGCGTTTTCCGCTGCCGGATCTTGAACGTGCCGAAGCCGCGCACCTCGATATTCTTCTGTTCCTTCAGCGCGTCCTTGATCGCGTCAAGGAACGCGTCGACGACGCGCGCGCAGTCCTTTTTCGAGATCATCGGGCCGGCGGTGCGGGAGATCTGCGCCGTCACGCGCTCGACCAGATCGGCTTTCGTCATTCAGAACCTCGGAAGGAACGCTCGCCCACCGGCGAACCGTGCGTCGAAAGTACGGGCTTACTTGCTTGTGTGTCAAGCGGTTGGCGCATTAGAACGGTTGTTCGAACCGACTGCGTCCATGAAGGCCGAGAAGTGGGGCCGGGCGTCGTGGGGCCCCGGCGCCGCCTCCGGATGGTACTGCACCGCGAACACCGGCAGCTCCTGGTGGCGGAGCCCCTCCACCGTCCCGTCGTTCAGATTCACGTGCGTCACCCGCAATGCCGGTGCCCCCGGAATGCCGCCTTCGTCTCCGACCACGGCGAATCCATGGTTCTGCGAGGTGATGAGCACGCGACCCGTGTCCACGTCCCGAACGGGGTGATTCCCCCCCCGATGCCCGTACGGCATCTTCGCCGTCCGCGCGCCGAAGGTCAGTCCCAGCAGCTGGTGCCCGAGGCAGATCCCCATCACCGGGAGCCCACGGTCCACCAGCGACCTGATGATCCCCGGTGCGTACGTCACTGCGGCCGGGTCCCCCGGTCCATTGGACAGGAAGACGCCGTCCGGGGCCATCGCCAGCGTTGTCGCCGCCGGTGTGTCGGCGGGCACTACCGTCACGCGACAGCCGTGCTCCGCGAACAGCCGCAGGATATTGCGCTTGATCCCATAGTCGTACGCGACGATGTGCCTCGCCGCTCCGGAATCGCCCCAACTGTACGGTTCGCGGGTGCTCACGCCCGACGCGAGGTCCAGCCCTTCCATTGACGGGCAAGCCTCGAGCGCCGCAACGGCCTCCGCGCCGGGCTCCTCCCCCGTCGACAGGACGCCGCGCATCACGCCAGCCGACCTCAGGTGCCGAGTGAGCCGTCGTGTGTCAACATCCTGCAGTATAGGTACTTGCGCAGAGTTCAACCAGTCTGGTAGGTCGCCCGTTGCGCGCCAATTCGATGAGCGGTCGGAAAGTTCGCGTACCACCACGCCCGCGATCTGCGCGCCTGCCGACTCGGGGTCCTCCGCGTTCACTCCATAGTTCCCGACCATCGGCGCGGTCATCACCACGATCTGTCCGCGGTAGGAGGGATCGGTGAACACCTCCTGATAGCCGGTCATACTGGTGGTGAAGACGACTTCGGCCACTGCGGGGAGTGACGAACCGAGCAGCGAGCCGCGAAAAAGGGTCCCATCCTCGAGGAGGAGGAACCCTGGGTTCGGAGCTCGCTCGCGCACTGACGGGATCAGCGTGGCGGAGTCGTGCTGGGAGCCGGAGCGGAGGGCGCGGCGGGTGCTGCCGGCGCCGGCAGGAGGGGGACGATCGGCGCCGAACTCGTTGGCAAGTTCGTGGGCCGCTGCTGCGCCGGCGCGGCCGGCGGCACCGCCTGGTCGAGCACCGATCTCGACGCGGAGGGGCGTGCGCTCATGATGAAGAGCACGTAGGCCAAAAAGAGAAAGAGCGCGCCCAGGTACCACGTCCACTTGGTGAGGCCCGTCGCCAGCTGGTGCGTCCCCATGATCGAGTCGCTCGACGACGATGCGCCACCGAAGCTGGCCGCGAGGCCGCTCCCCTTCCCGGACTGCAAAAGCACCGCGCCGATGAGGATCACGGAGAGGATGACGAGCACGACGACGAGGGCGTTGAACATGGTGGACAGCGGGCGCCGAATGGAAAGTGGGAGGAACGTGCTAAACACCGAAGCTTAGGCGCCTTACGACCTTGGGTCAAGTCTGGACGAGCTTCGCCCAAGCCTCCGCATCGAGACTCGCCCCGCCCACCAGGACGCCGTCAACCTCAGGCGCCACGAGGAGCTCCGTTGCATTCTCCGCGTTCACGCTGCCGCCGTAGAGGATCGGCACATCGTCCGCCTTCGAGCCGATCGCTTCGCGCAGCGCGCGGCGGATCGCGGTGTGCACGCCGGTGGCATCTTCGGGGCGCGCCGTGAGCCCGGTGCCGATCGCCCACACCGGCTCGTAGGCGATCGTGATCATCGCGAGATGCTCCGGCTCGAGGCGGCTGATCCCCGCTTTGAGCTGGCGCAGCACGACGGCTTGCGTCGCGTTGCGTTCGCGCTCCTCCAGCCGCTCCCCGACGCAGAGCATGGCCGCGAGCCCGGCGGCGTAGGCGGCCGC
>JAYUMO010000140.1:0-2957 GCA_043762555.1 Gemmatimonadaceae bacterium
CGGAAGTAGATGACCGCGTCGACCGTGGCCGGCACGTTGTCCCGGGTCATGATCTCCTGTTGGGCGACACCGATGGTGACGATGCGCAAGTCCATCCTCACCATCTTGTCCACGAATGGGATGAGGAAGATGAGGCCCGGGCCTTTCGCGTCCAGCAGCTTGCCGAGCCGGAAGATCACGCCGCGCTCGTATTCGCGCAGAATGCGAACGGCCAGCGGCAACACGAAGACGGCCAACACCACCAGGACCACCACGGCCGGACCGAGGCTCATCGCCGCATTCACAAGCTCTTGCATGATCTCACCATTTGTTTTCTACGTTGTGGGTTTCACGTGCAAGGTCAGCCCGTTGACGCCGGTGACTTCCACCGGCTGCCCGGCTTCGACGGGTATTTCACTCACGGCGTTCCACCGCTCGCCTTCGATGAAGAGCTGGCCGCCCTGCGAATCGATCCGGGAAAGCGCCAGCACCCGTTTGCCGAGCATCGTTTCCGTGCCGGCGCGGACGGGCTTGAACTGCGCGCGGATCCCCTTGCCGACCACGAACACGAAGAACGCCGCGGTGATGACCGTCGCCGGGATGATCCAGGACAGCGACAAGGTGAAACCCGGCGCGGCATGGTTGAACAGCATCAGTGCGCCGAGAAAGAACGACACGACCCCGCCCGCGGTCAACACCCCGTGCGTCGGCGCGAACACATCGATGGCGAACAGCGCGATCGCCAGCCCGATCAGTGCCAACCCGGCGACGTTCACCGGCAGCGTGGCCGACATGAACAGCAACAGGATCACCGCGATCGCGCCGACCACGCCCGGCAGGATCGCGCCGGGGCTGCTCAACTCGCCGATGATGCCGTACATGGCGATGAGCAGGAGGAGGAACATCACCTCGGGCCGCCAGATCACCTGGAACACGCGTTCGCCCGCGCTCATCGGGATGTCCACGATGTTCGCGCTCGCGGTCCGGAGAATCCTGCCGCCGGCAGTGCGCCCGTCGAGTTGCTTCAGCAAGTCCGGGATGTCGTCCGCGATGAGATCGATGACGTTGGCCTTGAGGGCTTTTTCGGCGGTGGTCGCCACGCTGTGGAGTACGGCCGATCTCGCCCACTCGACGTTGCGATGCCGTTTGTCCGCGATCGATTCGATGAAGCTGGAGGTGTAGTTCTCCAATTTCTGTTTCATGACGTCTTTGGCGCTGTCAGCTCCGCCGCCTGTGCCGAGTGTAATCGGATGCGCCGCGCCGATGATCGTATTCGGCGCCATGGCGGCGATATCCGCCGCCAAGGTGATGAAGACGCCGGCGCTGCCCGCGCTCGCTCCGGACGGCGAGACGTACACGACCACGGGCACTTTCGAGGCGTAAAACGTCTGGACGATCTGCTGGGTGGATTCGAGCAGGCCGCCGGGCGTGTCGAGTTGAATGATGAGGCACTGGTCGTGCTGCGCCGCCGCCGCACCGATCGCGCGGGCGATGTAACTCGCCGTGGCCGGACCGATCGCGCCGTCGATCTCGATCAGCCCGACCTGCGTTGACTCAGGCATCCCCGTGCCGAGCACCAATCCGGCGAACGCGATGGAGATCCAATGCGTCATGGCACGCTCACCGTGGGGCCTGGCATGTACGATGCGACCGATCGCACGGAATCTGGATACGCATCAGTGAACGACTTCGAGGAGTCGCGGGTGCGAGAGACGTTTCCATCATACGACCCTTTACCGGACGCGACTAGAGGTGCGCCCGAGACCGCTTCGCTGTAGACTTCGTGCTCCGTCCGCAGGCCCGGCCGAGCATCCGTCGGGCCTGTCGCGTTCCGCCCGCCGTCCCACTCTGGATCGTGCCCTCGTGACCGACCCCGCCGCGCCGAAGAGCCAACCCCGCGTGCGATTCGCGCCATCCCCCACCGGCTATCTGCACGTGGGCGGCGCGCGCACCGCGCTCTTCAATTGGCTCTACGCCCGGCAGAGCGGCGGCGCCTTCCTGCTGCGGATCGAGGATACCGACAAGGCCCGCTCCACCGACGAGAGCACGCGCGCGATCTTCGACGGACTGACTTGGCTCGGCCTCGCCTGGGAGGAGGACGTCGTCTTCCAGGGACTCGGCCTCGCGCGCCACCAGCGCGATGCGCACGCGATGCTCTCCTCGGGCGCCGCCTACCGTTGCTTCTGCACCGCGGCCGAGCTCGAGGCGATGCGCAAAACAAAGAGCGAGCACGCCGGGAGCGAGGCCTTCAAGTACGACCGCCGCTGCCTGCGGCTGGACGCCGCCGAGGTGGAGCGCCGCGTGGCGGCGGGGATGCCCTTCGTCATCCGCTTCCGCATCCCCGACGTGCACGCTCAGACGGCGTGGGACGACGCGGTACACGACACGATCGCGTTCCCCAACAAGGACATCGAGGACTTCGTGATCCTGCGCTCCGACGGCACGCCCATCTATAACATGGCCGTCGTGAGCGACGACATCGACATGCGCATCACGCTCGTCATGCGCGGCGACGATCACATCTCGAACACCCCCAAGCAGATCCTGCTCTATCGCGCCCTCGGCCACGAGCCGCCTCGCTTCGCGCACGTGCCGATGATCCACGGGATGGACGGGAAGAAGCTGAGCAAGCGGCACGGCGCGACCGCGGTGGCCGACTATCAGCAGGAGGGGATCCTCGCGAGCGCGATGGTGAACTTCCTCGCGCTGATGGGTTGGAGCCCCGGCGGCGATCGCGAGGTGATGATGCTCGCGGAGATGGTCTCGCTCTTCTCGATGGACGGCCTGCAGAAGAAGGCGGCGGTGTTCGACACGAAGAAACTCGAGTGGATGAACGGCCAGCACCTGAGCCGCACACCGGCGGCGGAGCTGGAGCCGCGCGTGACGCCGGCGCTTCTCGCCGCGAGGGCGACCACGGCCGCCGATCTTGTCGCGCGGCGCGAGTGGTACCTCGCGCTGATCGATCTGCTCAAGGTGCG
>JAYUMO010000141.1:0-3322 GCA_043762555.1 Gemmatimonadaceae bacterium
ACCGCGGCGGCCAGGTGGACGATGACGTCCGCCTGCGACGCCAGCCGATCCAGCACCACCTTGTCGGTGATCGACGCCTGCGCGAAGTGGAAGTGCGGGCGGCCGAGCAGGTGCGCGATGTTCTCGATCCGCCCCGTGGACAGGTCGTCGATCGCGAGCACGCGCTGGCCGGCGGCGAGGAGGGTGTCCGCGAGATGCGACCCGATGAACCCGGCGCCGCCGGTGATCAAGTACGTGGTGCTGGTCGGGTGGGCAGCAGTCGTGGCGGTCACGAGCGGCAATCTACGGCTGCCTCGCAAGGGATGGGAAAGCTACTCGCCTCCCGGCGCCGGCACTATCCTGAGGATGTTGATCGTCGCGGTGGAGAAGGTCGTGGTGTCAGGCGGCCCCGAGCATCTATCCTGCCAAGGGAGGTCTCGGACCGTAGCGGGAAGCGGAAATTCGCCGCCAGACCGGAGGTACACCGCCAGTGTTTCCCGCAACGCGCGCCAAAAATCTGCCAGGAGAGCGTCTGACGTTTGGCCACGGCCCACGGCAGCCGGCACCTCGTTCGCTCGCAAGAGATGGTCGCCCTCCGGGGTCGTCTCGGCGATGATCGTCCAAGGCAAGCGACAGAGATACCGCAATTGCTCCTCTTCGGTCCACGGCATGCGCATCATTCCTGGAGGGAGGCTTGCACTTCCACGACCTCGCGAGGGCGCGCCCGGCGGAGGCCAGTGGTGGTCACACGGAACGTATACTCTCACGGTTCTCGGGGTGCCAGGCCCTCATGTGCTCAGCTCACACGACTTCCGCGGCGCGCTACGTGGCGGGGGGCGCGATGACCTCGAAGGGTACACTACCGCGGTACCGATCGCCCTGCAGGAAGCGGAAAGCGTACTCGCCACGCGTTGGCACGCGCAATCCGAAGAGAGGTGTGAAAACATGCGCGCTGAGCCTCCGCCCGGGTCCCTGCGGCACGAATTCGACCGTCGCGGTCATCGGTTGGATGAGATCGCGACCGTCCATGTCCTGCCGTTGGATGCTGCAAACGTGACGTGCACCTTCGGTGCTCTCCGCCTCGAACATCGCGACGAGGTAGCAAGGAGGTAGCGCGATCGGCCGCACGCCCGCAGCGTCGATGATCCTTCCGAACATGCCGACGATGATCAGCTTCCCGGCCGCGCCCGGACCAGCCCAATCCGCTAGCGTCCCAAAGCGAAGATGCATGCGGACTATGTGGGCCGGCGCGATCGCAGCGCGAAACCGATTTATTCGGCGCGGCATCGGATCTTGCCGCCCCTCGGAGCCGCGTACCTCGCGCCGCGTAGCCATTGGCCATCCCCGGCCTTCCGGCGCGGGCGTGACGCCGTGAGGGCGCGATCGAGCGTGCGGGGGGGCACGTTCAGTCGAGGAGGTGCGGTGCGGTGCGGTGCGGTGTGATGTGGTGATGCGACTCAAGCCATCAGCCCGACAGCCTAGCAGATATTATAATATGTCTGCAGATATAAAAATATCTTATGAGCGGTGATGCCCCACATCGAGACGTCCAACCGGCGCCTCGAGAAGCTTACCTAGGATCACTCCCACAAGGGCCCCGATGCGCCAGCGACCGCAGAGCGCCCTCAGAATGCCGCTCAACCGCATCCTCGGCACCCAGACGAAGGTCAGGATCCTGCGTGCGCTCACGCGACGCGGCCACGCAATGGGCGCTGTCGAGCTCGCGCAGAACACGCGGCGGCAGATCTCTGGTATGCGACGCGCGTGCGCGGCGCTCGTGAGTACGGGCATCGTGGAAGCGTTGGGGGCGCCGCGCAGCCGGCTCTACCGCCTCCGCGACTCGCATCCGCTCGCGCCCGCCGTGCGCTCCCTCTTCCGGGTGGAGTCGAACCGGCCGCAGCGCATCGCCGCGGCGGTCCGCACCGCGGTGCGCTGCCTCGAGCGCGCGCCGGCGGCGGTTTGGCTGCAGGGCAGGTCGGCCACCGGAGGCGACCGGGAGAAGGGCCCCGTGATCGTCGGCGTGCTCGCCGGAGCACGTGAGCTCGACCGCCTGGTGCGGCACCTGCGAAAGGATCTCGAGGACTTCGAGACCGCGGAGGATCTCACCATCGTGGTTCGCGGCTTCACCCGAACCGATCTCGAAACGCTCCCGCCGGCGGAGCAGCAGGAGATCGCGGGAAGCTCGCCCGTTCTCGGACTGCCGCGGCTTGCGCACTCCCACCTTACGCGACAGGCTCGTGGCCGGGTGCGGCACATGACGTGAAACGAGGCTACTCGCTGTCGTGCTCCCCGTGCTCGTGCGTCCCCCAGACGAGCTTCGGATCGCGCTCGTACGGGTTCACGTGGATCATCCAGCCGAAGAGCTGCGGGATGAAGCGGCCGCCCACGGCGTCGCACGCGGCTTCGGTGGATATCGACCCCTTGGGGCCGAAGAGCGGCTTGCCGCCCGCCGTCTCGCGCCAGCGTTCCGGCTCCTTCCGCGGCGGCACGCAGATGTTCACGTGCACGTGCCATTGCGCGACGCTGAGCGGCACGCGCGCGTTGAGATCCGCCGGCGCCGCGCCCTTGGGGGCGGTGTACATCGCGCCCACGAGGCGGTAGCCGCCGTCGGCTTTCTCGTACAGCAGCGACGTGGGGAGCGCGGGATCGAAGGTGAACACCGAGCGCAGCGCCGAATACGGGCTCGTGAAGTGGTAGACCTTCTGCTTCACCTTGGGCAGGAAGATCCGGTAGCCGTCGGCGAGCGCCACTTTGAAGTTTGTGTAGCGGCGGAGCCCCCGGCGCAGGTCGCGTAGGACGCTGTCGGCGCGCGCGGCGTCGCCGGGCTGCGGCGCGGCGAGCGGGGTCATGCGCATGTGCGAGCTGTTCATCAGCTTGCCGGTCATCTGATCGTTCACGCCCGCCGCGGCGGGGCTCGCGGAGGACGAGTCGGCAGCGTCCATCGGCATGCCGGCCATCGAGTTTTTTTGCTCCGGGGCCGGCGTGGTGCTCGTGTCTTTTTCTTGTTTTTGCGCGAGAACGGATGACGGCGCGCCGGCGAAAAAAAACAAGGCGGCGATCGCGAGCAGGTACGGAGTAATGCGCGACATGGTGCTGCTCCTCGGGTGACTAGGTGCTACCCATGAGACGCGCGGCGGGCTTCGTTCGTTAACCAGGTGTAAGTCGTTGACGGCGCGCGGCGTTCGGACGTATGCTGTGCGGAGGAGGACTCGATGCTATCGCCAGAGGCGCACCCGAGGCGGAGACGACGTCATTCAAGGATCCGGCGCAGTTTTCGACGGCACTGGTCGGATTATGTGGTGATCGTTGTGTTCGTGGTGGCGTGTGTGGTGGCGTTGCTGCT
>JAYUMO010000142.1:0-6398 GCA_043762555.1 Gemmatimonadaceae bacterium
GGGCCTACTCGCGGGCGAGGCGTTGTCAGCATTCATGGAGGTCAACAGCCGGTCTCGGCCTCGGCAGGTAGTAGTACGTGGGGGCTCGTGGGCCTACGGCCCACTCGCTGCCGAGGCCGAGGCCGAGACCGGTAGTTCAAGTCGTGATCTTGATCGGCAGCGAGCGAATTCGTTTTCCAGTGAGCGCAAAAAGGGCATTGCACACCGCCGGCGCGATCGGCGGCGTCCCCGGCTCCCCCACCCCGCCCTGAGGATCAGTCGTCTGCACAATGTGCACCTCCACCACCGGCATTTCGCGCATCCGCAGCATCCGGTAATCGTGGAAGTTGGACTGCTGCACCCGGCCGCCGGCGATCGTGATCTCACCGAACAGTGCGGCCGTGAGACCGAACACGATAGCGCTCTGCGCCTGCGCTTCCACGGTGAGTGGATTCACCACCGGGCCGCAGTCGAAGGCGCAGACCACACGGTGCACGCGAATGGCGCCGTCGCCGTTGATGGAGACCTCGGCCACCTGCGCCACGTAGCTGTCGAATGATTTCCAGACGGCGATGCCGCGCGCGCGGTGCGCGGGGAGGGGTGTTCCCCAACCGGCCTTCGCGGCGGCGAGCTCGAGAACGCGCAGGTGGCGCGGCGACTTGCGGAGCATGCTACGGCGGTAGAGGTACGGATCCTTCTCGGCGGCGTGCGCGAGCTCGTCGATGAAGCTTTCGACGGCGAAGGCGTTGAAGCTGTTGTTCACCGAGCGCCAGAATCCGACGGGGACGCCGGTGTCAACCATCGCATAGTCCACACCGACGGCGGGAATGTCATAGGGCATCTCGACGCCCCCTTCGACGGCTTCGGGGTCGAGACCGTTCTTCACGTTTGCCGGAAAGAGACGCGCCATGATCGACGGGGCGACGATCCGGTGGGTCCACGCGACGGGGCGGCCGTCGGCGTCGATGGCGGCGCGCATGCGGTGATGACTCACGGGACGATACTGGCCGTGATGCATGTCGTCTTCGCGCGACCAGATCACCTTCACCGGTGACCCAGTCGCTTTGGATGTCTCGAGCGCTTCGCTGATGAAGTCCATCTCGAAGCGCCGGCCGAAGCCGCCGCCGAGGAACGTGGTGTGCACCTTCACTTTCTCGGGGGGGACGCCGCCGAGCGCGGCGCCGAGTCCTTGTGCGCCGGTCTGGAACTGGGTGGGCGCCCAGATGTCGACGCCGTCCGCGCGCACGTGGGCGGTGCAGTTCATCGCCTCCATCGTGGCGTGCGCGAGGAAGGGCGTTTCGTAGGTCGCGTCCAGCTTGCGCTTCTCGGGGGCCGCGGCGAGTGCGGCGTCAGGGTCGCCGTCGTGGCGCGCGACGGCGCCCGGTTTAGTCGCGCGATCGGAGAGCTGCTTCGCGATGCCGGCACTGGAGAGCTTCGTGTTCGGTCCGTCGTCCCACGTGACGACCAGCGCGTCGCGCCCCTTCTTCGCGGGCCAGTAGCCGTCGGCCACCACGGCGACGCCGGAGGAGATCTGCACAACTTGTTTGACGCCGGGCACGGCCTTGGCCTTCGTGGCGTCGAAGGTCTTGACTTTGCCGCCGATGACCGGGCAGCGCGCGACGACGGCGACGAGCATGCCGGGCACCTTGACGTCGATCCCGAACTGGGCACTGCCGTTCACCTTGGCCGGGGTGTCGAGCCGGAGGACGCCGGTGCCGAGGATCTTCCAATCCTTGGGATCCTTGAGCGGAACGTCCTGGGGGACGGGAAGCGCCGCGGCCTTGTCGACGAGCTGGCCATACGTGAGGCGCAGGCCTTTCACCGGATGGATGACGGCGCCCTTCTCGGCGCGACAGGTGGCGCGGTCGACGCCCCACGTGGTCGCGGCCGCGGTGATGAGCATCTCGCGCGCGGCGGCACCGGCCTTGCGGAGCGGGTTGAAGGCGGCGCGCACACTGGTGCTAGCACCGGTGCCTTGCATGCCGAACAGCGGATTGAAGTACGACTTGTCGGCGGGGGCGAAGGCGATTTGGATGGTAGCCCAGTCGGCTTCGAGCTCCTCGGCGATGAGCATGGGCAGCGATGTGGCGACGCCCTGGCCCATCTCGCTTCGATCTACCATCACGTGGACGGTGTTGTCCGGGAGGATGGTTAGCCACGCGTTGGGAGCGAAAGGGCCGGTCTCGACCTCGGCCTCGGCAGGAACTACTCGCCAGCGGCGGGTGCTCGGAATGTGAACGGCGATCAGCAGGCCGGCGGAGAGCTTGCCG
Source organism: Gemmatimonadaceae bacterium (assembly GCA_043762555.1). Classification (GTDB taxonomy): domain Bacteria; phylum Gemmatimonadota; class Gemmatimonadetes; order Gemmatimonadales; family Gemmatimonadaceae; genus DATKOH01. Next base: position 2,250 of record JAYUMO010000142.1, read on the forward strand.
GCCTGCTCTAGAAAATCGCGCCGGGTAACGGGCGCGCGCGCGGTCACTTGGGGGCTCCGGCGGCGCGGTGGATCGCGGCGCGAATGCGCTGGTAGGTTCCGCAGCGGCAGATGTTGGTCATCGACGCGTCGATGTCGGCGTCGGACGGATTAGGATTCTTCGCGAGTAGGGCGACGGCAGCCATGATCTGGCCGGACTGACAGTAGCCGCACTGAGGGACATCCTCGGCGATCCAGGCGGCTTGCACGGGATGCAGGCGGTCCTTCGTGGCGAGGGCTTCGATCGTCGTGACCTTCTTGGTGCCCACGGCCGAGACGGGGAGGACGCAGGTGCGCGTGGCGACGCCGTCGAGGTGCACGGTGCAGGCGCCGCATTGGGCGATGCCGCAGCCGAATTTGGTGCCGGTGAGGCCGAGGTTGTCGCGGAGGACCCACAGCAAGGGCGTCTCCGGGGAGACGTCTACTGTCGCCGCTGTTCCATTCACGGTCAGGCTGATCGGGGGCATGAGCGCCGTTCGAGAGGGGATGGGCGATTATGGGGAGACGGGCATCGTGCGGCAAGGGTTGAACTGCGGGTCTCGGCACTCGGCACTCGGCGGCGAGTGGGCGCTAGCCCGCGAGCCCCTACGCCTACTCTCCGTGAACGCCCGAGAAAAAGGCGCGAAGGTCGATCGCTAGCGGCGCGTGCGCGGGATCGGGTTGCCACTCAAGGGAATCGTGCAGGTCGTCGGCGAGGGCAGAGCCTGAGCGCCACCGGGAGATGATGCGCTTGTCCGCGTTCACTACCCAATACTCGGGCACCCGCTCGCGCAGATAAAGCTGGCGCTTCACCTCTCGGTCGGCCCTCACACTGGATGGTGAGAGAACTTCGACCGCCAGCAAGAGGCGGCCTGCTTCTTCCCAGGTGCGAGGGCGGTGCTCGCGGATGAGTGGAACTACGAAGAGATCGGGCTGGACCTCCGTGCGCGAGCCGAAGCGGATGGCGGCGGGCGCGAATCTCAGTGCTCCGCAACCGGTCGCGAGGAGGTATGGGTCCAGCGTCCGAACGAGTTCCAGCACGGCATCCTGGTGCGTCCACGTGGGAGCGGGGGTCACGAACAGCTCCCCGTCGATGACCTCGTAGCGGAGGCCGTCCTCGGGGAGCGCGTGGACCATCTCCACGGTCCAGTCGGTACTCGGGTGGGACATGGACATAGTATTGGGTGGCCGCGGGGACAGGGGCAAGAGGGCATGCGACATTTTGCCGCCTCCCGGCCCCGCGAGCGTCATGAAATCAATTCGCTAGGAGGCATGTCACTGCGGGTCCCGGCGCTCGGCGCTCGGCAGGGACTAGACTAGGCGGTAGGGGCTCGCGGGCCTACGGCCCACTCGCTGCCGAGTGCCGAGTGCCGAGAGCCGCCGTTATTTCTTGGCCCTCGCCGCCAGCTCCCCCAGCCAGTTCTCGGTGACGATCAGCTCGTTGGCCTGCGCCGCCACCGGCTGTCGCATGAACAGGAACCGACTGTCATTGGGAGCCACCGCGAAGGTGGGAACCGGTCCCAGGGGGAGGAAGGACGCGAGCGAGAAGAGCGCTCGCTGCGCGCCGATCTGAAAACTGGGCGAAGTCTTGATCTCGGCCACGATGAGATCGTTGTTCCCGCTCCGATAGAACAGCTCCCGCCCGTTGTGCGCCCACTGCGGCTCGCTGCCGCCGGCGGTGGAGAGCTGCCAGCGCGCCGACGCGGCGTTCGGGAAGGGGCGCACGTACACTTCGAATGTGCCCGACTCGTTGGACGAATAGGCCAGCCACTTCCCGTCGGGGGAAAGCGCCGGCGTGAATTCGCGCGCCGGGGTGGCGACGAGCGACACGAGCGTGGTGTCGCCGGTGCGGACCGCGAGAATGTCGCCAAGCCCGGCGTCGCCGCCGGAGGTGCGGAGCACGAGCCAATGTCCGTCGGCCGACTCGAGCGCTTGGCCGAAGCTCCGCTTGACCGACACGAGCGCGCGCTGTGCGCCCACGCCGTCGGCGCGCTTCTCGTACACGGCGCCGGTGTTGTCGCCGCGGTCGCCGATGTAGATCAGCTCGCGCCCGTCGTGACTCCAGCTCGGCCGCAAGTAGGTGGTGTCGCCGAAGGTGATCCGCGAGAAGGGGCCGGCGGGGAGCTGCTTCACCCACACGTCCTCCTTCACTCCGCGCTGCAATCCCACCGCCACGCTTTTTCCGTCGGGCGAAAGGGAGGCGGAGTTCAGGATCCCCTCCGGCTTCCAGGTGGAATCCACCGGATAGGCGAGCCCCTGGCGGCTCACCCACACCACCTCGCGCGTCGCCACCTGCGTGGCGGTGGCGTACACGAGCGTGCCGGTGCGCGAGAGCGCGAACTCGGCGCCGAAGGCAAATGATTCGAGCCCCTCGTAGAGCGCGGCGGGGGGGCCGGTGACGACGAGCTTCTTCGCGTCGAAGGGGTAGGCGATCAACTTGCCGTCACTCGTGACGACCACGAGATGGCCGCTGGCGGCGTAGCGCGCGTACACGCCACGCGCGATGGCGGTTGCCTCGCCGTGCGGCAGCTTCATCGCGACGATCTCGAAGTCGCCTTGCGCCTGCGCCGCGCGGCGGCGGCGGAAGATGAGACCGGTGCCGCCGGGGAGGACGATCGGCCACTCGGCGCCGATCTCCTTCTTCGCCTGTGACAGCAGATACACCTGCTCCATCGCGCCGCCGCCGGGGCGCATGCGCACGATGCCGGAGTCGCTCTCGAAATAGATGAAGCCGTCGTCTCCCCAATCGCCGGCGGTGGTGTTGGCACTGTCGGTGATCGTGAGCGCGGTGCCCCCCTCGAGGGGGAGGAGGCGCACCGTTTTCCCATCCTTGATGAACCCGATCTGGCGCCCGTCGGGGGAGAAGAAGGGGCTCGTAGCGCCGTCGGTGCCGGCGAGCACGCTCGCGTGCGCGTCCTCGCGCAACTTCATCATGAGGTGCGTGCCACCCTCGGAGCGGCTCGAGTAGACGAGCTTGCGTCCGTCGGGCGAAATGGCGATCCGCCCACCGCCGGCGGCGTTGTTCACCGGCTGCAACGCCTCGGCGGCGCGCAGGTACAGGCCGTAACGGTTGACGCCGGGCTCGGGCGCGCGGCGGAGCCAGCCCCACGCGGCGACCACCGCGAGCAGCGTCGTCGCAGCGGCGAGTGAGACCACGAGCCTCCGCGACGCCGCGGGTCGGGCGATGCCGACGCCGGCGGTGAAGGCCGCGGCCGTCGCGCCGGTGACGGGTTCCGAGAGCGCCTTCGCGAACGCCTCGGCGGTCGCGAAGCGGTCGGCCGGCAGTTTGGCGAGCGCTTTTTGCACCGCGATCTGCACGCCGAGTGGAACGGTTTTGCGACGTTCGCCGAGCGGTATGGGATCCTTGGTCACCACGGCGGCGATCACGGCTTGCACCGTGGGGCCGGTGTGCGGCGGCTCGCCGGCGAGCATTTCGTAGAGTAGGCAGCCGAGACTGTAGACATCGCTGCGCGCGTCGAGGGTGCGTTCGCCGGTGGCTTGCTCGGGACTCATGTAGCCCGGCGTCCCGAGGGAGAGGCCGGTTTCGGTCATCCGATTGCCGCCAGCGTGGCTCACGGCGAGGGCGATGCCGAAGTCGGCGACCTGTGCTTGGCCGTCGTGGAGCAGGATGTTCTCGGGCTTGATGTCGCGGTGGATCACGCCGTGGCGGTGGGCGTAGTCCAATGCCGAGGCGATCTCCTTCGCCAGGCGCACAGCATCATCGACCGGGAGCTGATGCTCGCGGGTGAGGCGATCTCGAAGGCTCTCGCCCTCGATGAGCGGCATCACGTAGAACAGGAAGCCATCCGCGTGCCCCGAGTCGAAGAGCGGCAGAATGTGCGGGTGTTGCAGGGCCGCGGTGGTCTTGATCTCGGCGAGGAAGCGCTCGGCGCCGATCACGGCGGCGAGCTCGGGGCGCAGGACCTTGAGGGCGACCTTGCGGTCATGCTTGAGATCGTGCGCGAGGTAGACGGTGGCCATGCCGCCGCTGCCCAACTCACGCTCTATGGTATAGCGGTCGGCGAGGGCGGCGATCAGCTTGGACGGGGCTTCAGTTGGCATAGCGGGGGATGATGCTGGGTGCGGCAGTTCCGCGCTAGGGAACTGCGGGTCTCGGCACTCGGCACTCGGC
>JAYUMO010000143.1:0-3966 GCA_043762555.1 Gemmatimonadaceae bacterium
GAGCGCGGCGTCTTCGGCGAGGGGATCGACGTGCTTCGGCGCGCGCTCACGCTCAGTGGTGGGAATCCGATGGCAACGGCGCAGATCGGCTATGCGCACGCCCGCGAGGGGGACCGCGCCGGCGCCGAGTCCTCGCTGAACATGCTGCGCGCTCAGTCGTCCCAGCGCTACGTGTCGAGCTGCCTCGCGGCGCAGGTGCATGCGGCACTTGGCAACGTGGACGAAGCGATCCACGAGTTGGAGCGGGGCGTCGAGGAGCGTGCGCCCGACACGATCTGGCTCGGCGTGGATCCCGGCTTCGACTCGATTCGCTCGGATCCCCGATTCATCGCGATCCTCGAGCGGATTGGCCTGGCGACATAGCGTGGCCGCCGCCGCCCGGCTCGCTCAATCGCGACCGGGCGGCGCGCTACACCTCTTGAAGTCGGACGAGACGGCACCGACGGCGAGCGGCTCGGGACCGTTCACCGCGACCCGCGCTGTCACGGCCGCGGTTGCCGCGCGGGCTTATCGGGCGGCCAGCCCGTTGGCTCCCGCCGACAGCCCGGCCGCGCCGGCTTGAGGCGTCAGACTCCCGTCGGCGTTCACCCGGAACGCGCTGATCGTCCCATCTCCGCTGTTCAGCGTGTACAGGAAGCGATCGTTGATGCTCAACGCCATGTCGATTGGCACCGCACCGCTGCTGCCGCTCACTCCGTTCGCGACGAGCAACGTGAGCGCGCCGTGCGAACTCAATTGGTAGCCCGAGATCGTGGAGCTCCCCGTATTCGTCGTGTAGGCGAACCGGCCATCGCGGGTGATGACCACCCAACACGCCGCGGTCTGGGTCGTGCCGACCGAACCGCTCACCACCTCGAGCGTCCCATTCTCCTCTACCTCGTAGGACGAGAGCGCGCTCGCACCGGGGGCACCGCCAAAGGCTTCAGACATCACCAGCGTGCCGCGGCGGCTGAACGCGAAGCCGAACGGTGTCGCACCGACGGAGGGTTGTGGCATGGGGCCGCGTACCCGGCCGTTCTCCTGCACGAGGTACGTGCTGATCGTGTTGGTCGCCTTCTCCGCGACCACCAGCACTTCGCCATCCGGGCTGAAGGCGACCTCCGCCGCTCCAGCCGTTGCGCTGCTGAGGGGCCGAGTGGAGTGCCGCAGCGGGCGCAGGCGGCCGTTCTCGGAGAGCTGGAACCCCGTGATATTCCCGGCGCCCCCAGCGTTCAACACGTAGATCAGCCGGTTGAAAGCAGTGACGCTCACGGGCTGCGCACCGCCCGATGACACCCGATCCGTCAACTCGAGCCCGACCGGCTGCACCGCGAACACCGACACGTCATTGCTCAAGGCGTTCACCACGAGCAACCACCGGCCGTCGTGCGTGAGCACCACGCCACCTTGATTGCCCAGCCCTCCGCCCGAGCCCGTCCCTGCTGTCGAGAACGACTGCGGCGCACCCAACGTCCCGTCACCGGCACGGGGGAACTCCAGGATCGCGTTTCCGCTCGTTGCATTGGTAGCGACGTACAGCGCGCCAGCCATCCCGTGGTCGCTGTCACGAGAGAATGACAGCGGTCTCGGAGCAGTGGCTTCGCGCGAATCACTGCACGCGACGAGCGCTCCCAACGTGAGCGCGGTGAGCGAGATCTTCCACGGCGTCTTCATAGCACTTGGACTCCCAGGTGAACGTGAGTGGAGCGTCCGGCTCGGCGTTCGAGGCGATACGCCGACCGCGGAAGCGGCCAGCGACGGCTTGCCTCCTTGTTAACAGCCGAGCCCGGGGCAAAATTCTCCCGATGCTCCCCGATCCTGACGTCAAGCGGGCGCAGTTCGAAGCCATCGCGCTGCCCTTTTTGAAGCCGCTGTACAACACAGCACTTCGCCTCAGCCGCGGGTCCGATGACGCCGGCGACCTCGTGCAGGAGACATACCTGCGGGCCTACGGGACGTTCGAGCACTTCGTCCAGGGAACGAACTGCAAGGCTTGGTTGTTTACGATCCTGTACTCGGTCTTCTTGAACTATCGGAAAAAGGAGCGGCGCGCGGCGTTCCCCTTGCCGACCGACGAGCTGGAGCAGCGCTTTGCCGAAGCGGCGGCGCTCGCTGGGGACTTGCCTGCTGACACGTCGCCGCCGATGGCCGACGACAGCTGGGGACCTGAGGTCGATCGGGCGCTGCAGCTGCTGCCGGAAGAGTTGCGGGCGGTGGTGCTGCTGGTGGACGTCGAGCAGCTGTCCTACGAGGAGGCCGCCGCCGCGCTGAGCTGGCCGCTCGGCACGCTCAGCTCACGACTATTCCGCGCCCGCAAGCAGCTCTTCGCCGCGCTTCAGCCGTATGCGCGGGAGCTCGGGTACGTGAAGAACCCTGTGAGGCCGAGATGACGCGCCATCCCCCCGGTGAGGAGATCCAGGCCCTGCTGGACGGGCGTCTCGAATTGGCCCGGCGAGCGGAGATCGAAGCGCACGTCGCGGATTGCCCGCAGTGCCGGCAGACGCTGGCGGCGCTGTCCTGGGCACGCCAGGCGGTGGCGCGGCTCCCGGTGCAGGAACCGCCGCCGGAGCTGGCGGCGCAGGTGGCGCTCGCGCTCGATCGGGCGGCGCGCCCCGCGCCCCATGCGGTCAGAAACCTGCATCGCGTCCGATGGGCACTGGGCTTGGCCGCTGCGGCCGTCGTGGCGATCCTCTTCTTTTTCTTCGACTGGCGTCGCCCAGCCGATAGGCCAGACGCGGTTGCGCGCGCGTATTCCGCCTACGAGAGTGCGGCCCTCCCCCTCGACACGGCGACGGGCGACGCGCCCGCGCTCCACGCGTATTTCGCCCGACACGGGATTGCGTTCGAAACGCGAGTCTTCGACCTGAACATGATGGGCTACCGCCTCGTGGGCGGGCGGATCCATGCGCTCGCGCACCGCCCAAGTGCGCTCTTCGTCTACCGGAATTCGAGCGACCGGGCTCTGATCTGCCAGATGTACGAGGGCACCGTCGGTCAGTTGCCAGCCGGCGGTGAGACGCTCGAACACAACGCCATCGCCTTTCGCGTCTATCGGAGGGGCGCTCTCACGCTGGTCTTCTGGCAGGAGGGCGGCGTGGTGTGCGTCCTCGCGTCAGACGCGCCGCTGGAGGAGGTGCTGCAGCTCGCCTACGCGAAGGCGGTGAAGGTCTAGGCGAAATCGGAAACGCCCTACGACTCACTGCGAGCGCGGGTTCCTCGCGCAGTGGCGAGGCCGCCCGCCAACGCCCGCCGGCCATCACATCGTCGGGTCGTCCGTCAGCGCGGTCGCATCGGCGGCGTTGATCGGGAGCGGCGGCGCGACGCCTTCGGCGGTGTCCTCCACCGCGTGGAGGACGAGATGCATCTGGCTCATCACCGACCGCACGCCATGGCAACGCGCCGCGACCTCCACCGCGCGCTGCTCGGCCTGGAAGGTGGGCACCGTGCCGATGAGCACGACCTCTCCCGCCGCCGCGAAGACATCGATCTCGCACCCGCCGAGATCCGGGCGCTCGCGCAATGCCTGCATCACTTCCTCACGGAGCGCCGCGTCCACCCAGATCGACGCCGCGCGATCGGTGGCGCGCCGCCCGTACGGCGGATGGGTGCTCGGCGCAACGATCCGCTCCCCGCGCTCGAGGCGGAGATGCGTCGCGCGCGTGGTGCCGCGCCCATTGCGCTTGAGTGCGTTCAAGGGACGCACGATCGGTGGCGGCGTCCCCTTCTCCGGCGCTTCCTTCGGCGCCGCATCACGGCGGGCCTGCGCCGCCACGACCTCTGGCTTGTGCTTCGGCATCGTGGTCTCCTCCGTGTAGGTGGGCAGCGCGTGGGGTCCCTCTTCCGCCGGTCGCGAGTGGCGGCCGACGCCATAGCGGAAGCGCATCCGCCAGTTCGCCCGTTTCATGCGGACCTCGCACGCCCGGGCTCGAGCGGCTTCACCGCCCAGGTCGCGCGCCGGCGTACCGCGCCGGCAGCCGCGACGATGAG
>JAYUMO010000144.1:0-3134 GCA_043762555.1 Gemmatimonadaceae bacterium
ATCGTGACACCGCGCTCGTCGCGCGTGAGCTGCTGGGCGCGGTGCTGTGCTGCACGACGCCGGAGGGCGTGGCGACCGGCCGGATCGTCGAGACCGAGGCGTATCTCGGTGAGCACGACGCCGGCTGCCACGCCGCCGCCGGCCTCACGCCGCGCACACGCACCCTTTACGGCCCGCCCGGCACGGCCTACGTCTATCTCAGCTACGGCGTGCACTGGTGCGCCAACGCCGTGACGCGGCGTGAGGGACTGCCGAGCGCGGTGCTCATCCGCGCGATCGAGCCGCTGGAGGGGCTACCGCTCATGCGTCGCCGGCGTCGCGGCATCCGCCCTGATCGCCGGCTCGCGAACGGACCGGGCAAGCTCTGCGCCGCGCTCGGCATTTCCGGCTCGCACAACGCCCTCTCGCTCCACCGCTCGGCGCTCACCATCCACCGCGCTCCGCGCGTGCGCGACGACGACGTGGCGGTCACGCCGCGCATCGGCCTCACGAAGGCGGTGGACTGGCCGCTCCGCTGGGTGGTCGCGTCGAGCGCGTTCCTCTCGAGACCGTATCGTCCCTCGCACCGGAGTCGAGCCAGCCAATGAGATCCATGCCGCCCTTCGCGCTCGCGTTGACGCTCGCCGCCGTGCTCGCCGCGTGCGCGCCCGCGCATAATCCGACCCCGACCCCCGCCGCCCTACCGAAGCCCACGACCATGCCCGCAGCGCCCGCCGGCGTCTCCGAGCGCGCGATGACGGTGTATCGCGACGCCTACGTGATCGACACGCACAACGATCTGCCGTCGAAGATCGCCGACGACAGCGTGAATCCCGACATCCGCCACCCGGTGGGTGATCTGCACACCGATCTGCCGCGCCTCATGGAGAGCGGCCTCACCGCCGTCTACCTCTCCGACTTCGTGAACGCGACCTACGCGCTCCAGAAGCCGGACGCGTCGTACGCGCGTGCGGTGCAGCTCGCCGACACCATCCACTCGTTCGTCAAACGGCATCCGAAGGAGCTCCTCTTCGCGACCACCGCGGCCGACGTCGAGCGCGCGAAGCGGGAAGGAAAGGTGGCCATCCTCATCGGCGTCGAGGGCGGGCACGCGATCGAGGCGTCGCTGGACAAGTTGCGCGACCTCTACGCGCGCGGCGTGCGCTACATGACGCTCACCTGGAACAACGGGAACCAGTGGGCGGGCGCGGCGTGGGGGATCAACGGCACCAGCACCGGCGGGCTCACCCCGTTCGGCAAGGAGGTCATCCACGAGATGAACCGCCTCGGCATGTTCGTCGACGTCTCGCACGTGTCGGAGCAGACCTACTACGATGCGATCGCGGCGTCGAGCGTCCCCGTGATCGCGTCGCACTCCAGCGCCCGCGCGCTCTCCGATCACCGTCGCAATCTCACCGACGACCAGCTGCGCGCCATGGCGAAGAACGGCGGTGTGGTGAACGTGAACTTCTATCCCGCCTTCATCGACTCCACCTATCGGCTCGCGGCCGACGCGGCAACGAATGGGGTGGAGGCGTGGCGCGACTCCGCGCTCGCGCGGCCGGGCGCCGACAGCGCCGCCATTCGCGTCGAGATGAAAAAGCGGATGACCGCCGCCTTGGCCGCGGTGCCGCGGCCGGCGCTCTCGGTGCTCCTCGACCACTTCGACCACATCGCCAAGGTGGCCGGCGTCGACCACGTCGGCATCGGCAGCGATTTCGACGGCATCGAGGTCACGCCGCAGCAGATGGAGGATGTCACGGCGCTCCCGCGCATCGCGCAGGGCCTGCTCGACCGCGGCTACTCCGAGGCCGACGTGAAGAAGATCCTCGGCGGCAACATGCTGCGCGTCATGAAGCAGGTGCTCAAGCCCTAGATCGTCGCGGGCCTGGCCCGCGCTGCCATCCCCCGCGCGAGCGCTACTGCTTGCTCTCGTCCGAGGAGCCGAGATTGAATCGGATCCCGCCCTCGAGGAACCAGGCGGCTCTCCCATTCAGGATGAAATTGGAGGGCGTCGGCATCCAGATCAGGTTGCCGAAGATCGCCGCGCGCTTGAGCTGCGCGTGCACCCCCAACAAGAGGTTGAACTGGATCCCGTCCTTCTCTTTGTTCAGGGTCGCCTGCACCTGGTCCCGGACGTTGGGATCTACGATGACGTCGGTGATCGTCGCGTTGTGCGAGAGGTTCATGATGAACCCGCCGCCCGCGTAGAGGTGCACCCCGCCCCACGAGACCGGCAGCACGATGACGTCCGCCATGACCTGCGTCATGTCCTGGATCTGGACGTTGTACGACTGGCCCGTGTTGTCCTTCACCGCCGCGTCGGCGGTGAAGAGCGCCTCCCCCGCCGAGAGATAGAGGCCCCCTCTCGTTCGCGTGATGAACCATTCGGCGTTGATCAGCGTCGCCGGCTGATTGGAAACGGTCGCCGTCGAGAACGACATGATGCCGGCGTTCGCGCCCCAGAACCACGAGTCGCGAAAGAGACGCCCCGACTGGGCGGCGCCTGCCGACGGCAGCAGCGCGATGAGGGCGAGACCGGATGCGAGCCACCGGACCGTGCGCATGGTGTAGCTCCTCGTACGTGATGTGTTGACGTCTGAGTTCTTTTCGATCAGGAGCAGCTTGCCTTCCGTCGCCCACGATGCACTGCGGCGGCGCCGAGCACCGGACGCCCAACAGTGATGCCAATCATGTCACGGACGAGGCGAAGTCCCAAGGGGTCACGGACTTGCCCGCTCTCACGACCGGGCCCCCCCATCGCCCGAACCTACCGCTTGACCATCGCCCGGGGCGCCACCACCTTGGGGCCGTGAGCCCCGGCGCGCCAGCGGCCCGCGGCCACACCGCCCACCCCTCCCTCCGAGCGACCGATGACGGTCCCCCTGATGGTGCCGCACGTCGATCAGTTCCACAGCGCGGTGTACGGCACCGTCTTCGGCCGCCGGATGGACGTCGTGCACCGCCTGCACGCGGGCGACCGCTTGATCCTCGTCCCCGATCCGCCCGGCACCGACAATCCCGCCGTCTGGGTGCACGCGCGCGGCGGCGACGTGATCGGCCATCTCCCCTTCGCCCTCTCCCGATGGCTCGTCCCGTGGATGCTCGACGGCGGACGATGCAGCGCCTCGGTCGAGAAGGTGGGGGCCGATCAC
>JAYUMO010000145.1:0-2480 GCA_043762555.1 Gemmatimonadaceae bacterium
GTGAACGGCGACGAGCTCGCCAAGGACGACAACGGCTTCATCTCGCGCCTGCGCGGCGACGGCACGATCGACTCCCTGCACTTCATCGCCGGCGGCCGCGGCGGCGTCACGCTGCATTCGCCGCACGGGAGCGCGATCGTCGGCGACACGCTCTGGGTGGCCGACATCGACGCGATGCGCGCCTTCGATAAGCGCACCGGCGCTCCCGTGGCCACGGTGGACCTCCGTAAGCTCGGCGCCGTGTTCCTGAACGATGTCGCGGCCGGCCCCGACGGCGCGCTCTACATCACCGACACCGGCCCCGACGGCAAGTCCACCGCCACGCAGGGGAATCGCATCTTCCGGGTGGGGCGGGACCATCGCGCGTCGGTGGCGCTGCACAGCGATTCGCTCCAATCGCCGAACGGCATCACCTGGGACGAACGCGGCAAGCGCTTCATCATCGTGCAGTGGGGGGGAAGGCGGATCCTCGCCTGGCATCCCGGCGACGCGCAGCCGCGGACGATCGGTTTCGGCTTCGCCGAGTCGGATGGCGTGGAGGAGCTCGCCGACGGACGGCTCCTGTTCACGAGCTGGGCCGACAGCGCGCTCATCGTGCATCAGGGCGACGAGGAGATCATCGTGAAGGGACTTCCCTCCCCCGCCGATTTCGCCGTGGACACGCGCCGCCACCGGCTGGCGATCCCGCTCATGGAGCAGGACCGCATCGAGTTCTGGGACATCCCACCGCTCGCGCCATAGCGCGCGGGATCGCGAGCCGTGATGCGCCTCCGTCCATCCTCGCTCGTCGCCGCACTGGCCGCGCTGGCCGCGCTGGCCGCGCTCGCCGCGCTCGCCGCGTGCGATCCGCGGGGGAGGAGGGCGGCGATCGATTCCGCGCGGCTCGCTGACACCGCCGTCGTCATCGCGCCGGTGGTCGAGCCCGCCACGAAGCCGCGGCCGCCGATGTCGCTCGCCGTGAGCGGCGCGCAACGATTCTCACGCGACAGCGGCTTCCAGGTCTCGTGCGTAGCCAGTGAGAGCAATGGCGAGCGGCTCCTCCAGGTGGAGGGGATCCACCGCGGAGCGCACGTGAGCTTCACCATCTACAACGCGATCGACGGCTCGGCACCAGTGGGGAACAACTACACGCGCCGGCGCGCCAAGACGCGCATCGGGAATCTGGAGGTCTTCGTGGGGTCGCGCGGTTACGCCGACGGCCGCGGCACCGGCGAGATCACCGATCCCTACGGCCGCACCGGCTCGATCAGCGCGAGCAATTTCATCAAGATGGGCGCGAAGAAGCGCGAGAGCCATCGCGCGGACCTCAGCGTGCGCCTCCGGTGGAGATGTGAGTAGCGCCGCGCGCATCGCGCACGCGTTCCTGTTCGCCGCGCTCGCGCTTGCCGTGGTCGGCTGCGGCGGCGCGTCGGGATCGTCGTCGTCGCGCGTGGCCGGCGCCGGCGACGACGCGCATCGCCGTCTCCCCACCGGCGCGCGCCTCGATCCCGCCGGCCGCTCGGTGGTCGCGGGCTCCTTGCCCCTCGCGATGACACTGTCCCCCGACGGCCACGACGCGGTGCTCTCGCTCAACGGCTGGCGCGAGCGCGGCATCCAGCTGTTCGACCGCCAGAGCGGCCGTATCGCGTCCACCGTCCCGCTCCCCGGCGCTTTCCTCGGCGTGGCTTTCTCCCCCGACGGCCGCACGCTCGCGGCGAGCGGCGGCAACGCCGACGCGATCTATCTGTTCGCGTGGCACAACGGCGCGGCGATCCTCACCGACAGCATCGTCCTCGCCGCGAAGCGCGGCGCCGAGGGCACCCGCTATCCCGCGGGGATCGCCTGGTCGCGCACCGGCGCTCTGCTCTACGTGGCCGAGAACCTCGCCGACTCGTTGGCGGTGGTGAACATCGGGCTCAAGCAGGTGATCCAGCGCTTCCCCACCGAGCGCTATCCGTATGCCGTGGTCGTCTCCGCCGAGGGCGAGGTGTACGTGTCGGCGTGGGGCGGGAGTACCGTGTCCACCTTCATCGACGCGGCGGGCGGCGGTCTCGCGCCGACGGGGCAGATCAGAGTGGCGCGTCATCCCTCGGCGCTCGCGCTGAATGCGAGCGGCACGCGATTGTACGCGGCGAGTGCGAGCACCGATCGCGTGGCGGTGGTGGACACGCGGCGCCACGCGGTGATCGCGGAGCTGCTCGACCCGCCGCCGGCTGGCCCGGGTGAGGGGAGCACGCCGAATGCGCTGGCGCTCTCCGCCGATGGCACGCGGCTCTACGTGGCCGAAGCGGACAACAACGCGGTGGCGCTGTTCGATCTCTCGGCGGCGACGTCCGGCGTGCCCGGCGCGCGCGGCCGCGACGCGCTCGTGGGGCGCATTCCCGTGGAGTGGTATCCGGCCGCGGTGGCGGCGCGCGGCGACACGCTCGTGGTGGTGAACGCCAAGGGGCGCGGCGCCGGGCCGAACGTGAGCGGCCCCGGCCCATGGAAGCCGAGCGGCA
>JAYUMO010000146.1:0-2924 GCA_043762555.1 Gemmatimonadaceae bacterium
CTGCTCCTCGACGGCCGGCGTGTCGCGACGCGCTCGGTCGACACGCTGCCCCCGCGCTCGGAGCGGGTCATCGCGCTGCGGGCCGTCGCAGCGAGCGCCGCGGGGAGCGCGGTGCTCACGATCGCCCTCGCGGCGCCGGGGGATGCCGAGCCGCGGAACGACACGGCCTCGGTAGCGCTCGACGTGGCGCGGGCCGCCGGGGCGGTCTTCCTGTCCACCGCGCCGGATGAGGACATCCGCTATCTCGTGCCGGTGCTGCGCGGCGCACTCTCCCTCCCCGCCCGCGGCTTTTATCGGGTGGCGCCCGGCCGCTGGCGACGGGAGGGAACGCTCGATCCGGCCACCGACGCCGACGTACGGAGCGCGCTGCGGGCCACCCCGCTGGCGATCATCCATGGCGACACCGCGCTCCTCGGCCCGCCGCGCCGCGTGAGCGGCGGCGCGCTGTTGCTCCTGCCGACCGGCGACGCGGAGGCGGGCGAGTGGTTCGCGACGAGCGCGCCGGCGTCACCGGTCGCCGGCCCGCTCGCCGGCGCCTTGTGGGACAGTCTGCCCCCGCTCGCCGTGAGTACACGCCAGCCGGAGGGGGAGTGGCGTGCCTTGATCGTCGCGCGCGCGCGGCGCTTCGATGCGCGCGCCGCGATCGCCGGATCGGAGCGCGGCCGCCGCACCGTCGTGGTGGGCGCGTCGGGCTTCTGGCGATGGAGCTTTCGCGGCGGTGCGAGCGCCGACGTCTATGCGACGCTCTGGGGGGGTATATTGGATTGGCTCGCGGCGGAGCGGCGCGATCTCCGCGCGGCGGTGCCGGAGCACGGGGTGCTGCGTGCGGGGGAGCCCGTGCGCTGGTGGCGCGGGGGCGGGAAGAGCGACTCCCTCGTCACCATCGAGCTCCGCCATCGCGGCGCCGCGGGCGTCGACACTGTGCGGCTCCACTTCGCGCTCGGCGCGCCGACCGCGGAGAGCGCGCCGCTGGCTCAGGGCGTGTACAATGCGCGCGCCGCGGGCGGCGTCTCCGTCCTCGTGGTGAACGCGTCGACGGAGTGGCTGCCGCGCGCGCCGAGCGTGCGTGCGTTCGTGGTGGCCGCCGCGCGCGCGAGCGGCGGCCGACCGCCGCTGCGCGACCGCGGCTGGGCGTACGCGCTCGTCATCGCGGCGCTGTGCACCGAATGGATGCTCCGGCGTCGCGCCGGACTCCGCTGACCTCCTCTCGAGACCTGATGACCCCCGAGTCCCGCATCCAACGCCGTCCCGGCGATGTGCCCGTTCGCTCCCTCTGGCAGCGCCTCACCGAGGCGGCGCGCCTCGACGTGGGCGCGCTCGTGCGCGGCGGCCGGATCGCGGGCTCGCTCGAGGCGCTGGAGGCGCTCCTTCTCGAGTCGGACTTCGGCGTGCCGGTGACGGTGCGGCTCGTCGCCGCGGTGGAGGCGCTCGCCACGCGCGGCGAGGTGCGCACGGACGAGGAGTTCCGCGCCGCGCTCGGCGCCGAGATCGAGCGCGCGTTGCGCGCGGGGAAGAGCGACCCGGCGCTGCACGTCGCGGCGTCCGGTCCGACCGTCATCCTCGTCGTGGGGGTGAACGGCTCGGGGAAGACGACGTGCATCGGGAAGCTCGCCACGCGCTTCACGGCGGAGGGGCAGTCGGTGCTCGTCGCCGCGGGCGACACGTACCGCGCCGGCGCGATCGAGCAGCTGCGGCTCTGGGCCGAGCGCACCGGAGCGCAATTCGTCGGGAGCACTCCCGGCGGCGATCCGGCCGCGGTCGCCTACGCGGCGCTCGACGCGGCGACCGCGCGCGGCGTGCAGGTCGTCCTCGTCGACACCGCGGGGCGGCTGCATACGCAACGCGATCTGATGACGGAGCTGCAGAAGGTGGGCACGGTGGTGGCGAAGAAGCTTCCCGGCGCGCCGCACGAGACGCTGCTCGTGCTCGACGGCACGATCGGCCAGAACGCGATCGCGCAGGCCCGCGCCTTCGCGGCCGCCGTGCCGGTGACGGGGCTCGTGGTGACCAAGGTGGACGGCACCGCGCGCGGCGGGATCGTGGTCGCGGTGCACGAAGCGCTCGACGTTCCCGTGAAGTTCGTCGGCGCCGGGGAGCGCGCGGGCGATCTCGTCCCGTTCGACGCCGCGGTCTATGCGGCGGAGCTCGTGCGCGCCGACTGATGCCGCCGAGCGCGCCGCGCCCGTCGCGCCCGCCGCTCGCCCTGGCCACGAGCGTCCGCTACCTCAAGGGGGTGGGCGACGTGCGCGGCGGCTTACTGGCGCGGCTGGGCGTGCGCACGGCGGAGGACCTGCTCCACCATCTCCCGCGTCGCTACGAGGACGCGAGCACGGTCACGCCGATCGCGCGTCTCGCCGCGGGGATGGACGTCACGATCATCGGCACCGTGATCTCGAAGGGGATCATCCCCACGCGGAAGGGACTGCGCGTCTTTCAGGCCGTGGTGCGCGACGAGACGGGGATCATCGAGGTCGCGTGGCCGGGGCAGCCCTTTCTCGACCGCGTGATCGCGAAGGAGGACGTGCTCCTCCTCACCGGGCCGGTGCGCTTCTACCACGGCCGCCAGCTCGCGCCGCGCGAGTTCGTGAACCTCGGCGCCGGCGCGGAAGGGACGAGCGGCGGGCGCGTGCTCGCGGTGTACCCCGCCACCGACGGCCTCTCCTTCAAACAGATCCGCGCGCTCCTCGAGACGCACCTGGACGCGCTCCTCCCATTGGCGCGCGAATGGCTGCCGCCCGCGGTGATCCGCGACGCCGGCGTGCCGCCGCTGCCCGAGGCGCTGCGGATGGTCCACCGGCCGGCGTCGGTATCAGAGGCGCTCCGGGGGCGCAGCCGGCTCGCCTTCGAAGAGCTCTTCGCGCTGCAGCTGCTGTACCGCCGCGCGAAGGAGCTCGCGCGCGCGCGCCGCGATGGGATCCGCTTCG
>JAYUMO010000147.1:0-14654 GCA_043762555.1 Gemmatimonadaceae bacterium
TCCGAACCGGCCGCGGGCGCGCCCGCGAGCTACATGGCGGTGGCCCCGAAGGGGAAGCCGGTGATCAGCAGCGTCGCCGTGCAGGAAGTGAACGGGACCGTCGTTGAGGTGAACTATCTGCAGCGCCTCATCCAGGTCGCGATCCCGAAAGGCGACACGCTGACCTTCAAGGCCGACACGAGCATGCACAACTTCAACTCGGTGAAGGGCGGCGATCAGGTCGTGCTCCGCTTCACCGAAGACATGGTGGTCGGCCTGACGAAGTCACACTGATCTCGCCGTCATTCACCGCTCGGAACTAGGGGGGTAGGTCGCCCCGCGCGCCCGGCTAGCCACTACTCGCCACTCGCCACGCCTTCTATCGTCCCAGCCTCCTGACACCCCCTACACCCCTTTTCCTACTATCTAGGGCGTGAGTTCGAGCTCCCACTCGATCTTGATCTTGGGATCGAGTGAGTCGCGCACGGAACAGTACTTGTTCACCGCCAGCTCGATCGCCCGCTCCGCGTGCACCCGCTCGATCCCCTCGCCGGCGACGCGGAACTTGAGCAGCACGTGCTCGAGCCGCCGGGGCGTCGTCTCCACGCGGGTGCCGACGGTCTCCACCTCGAGCGACCGCACTGGCGTGCGACGCTTGGCGAGGATCTCCACCACATCGGTGGCCGAGCACGTGGCGAGCGCCGCGAGCAGCGTCTCCATCGGTCCCGGCCCCTCCCTGCCGTGCGAATCGATGTGGAGGGCGGGCGCGCCGACCTTCCCGGCGTCGAACATTTGATCGCCTCGCCAGGTTGTGATCACCACCTGCGGTGGGCGCCGCGCCGGCGCACCCGTGCTGGCGCCGCTGCTCTCCGGCGAAATCTTAGCACTCGTCATTTCTATTTCTCGATCGGAAGTCGCACCGCGTTCCCCCACTCCGTCCAGCTGCCGTCGTAGTTGCGCACCCTCTCGTAGCCGAGCAGGTACGTGAGCACGAACCACGTGTGCGACGAGCGCTCGCCGATGCGGCAGTACGCGATCACGTCGTCGCCTTTCTTCAAGCCGATCTCCTTCTCGTAGATCGCGCGCAGCTCGTCCGCGCTCTTGAACGTCCCGTCCGCGTTCGCCGCGCGCGCCCAGGGCACGCTCTTGGCTCCCGGGATGTGCCCGCCGCGCAGCACCCCCTCCTGCGGATACTCCGCCATGTGCGTCTTCTTGCCAGTGTACTCGTCCACCGAGCGCACATCCACCAGGGGTTTGCCTGACTTTTCGTGGGCAAGCACCTCATCGCGGAAGGCGCGGATGCGCCGGTCGTCCCGCGCCGGCGCCGAGTACTGCGTGGGTGCGAGCTTGGGCACATCGGTGACGAACGGCCGCCCCTCCTGCTCCCACTTCACTCGGCCGCCGTCCAGCACCATCGCGTTCTTGAAGCCGAACAGCTCGAACACCCAGTAGGCGTAGCAGGCCCACCAGTTGTTCTTGTCGCCGTAGAAGATGACGGTCGTGGAGTCGTCGATCCCCTTGGCGCGCAGCAGCCGCTGGAAGTGCGCGCGGTCCACGTAGTCGCGCATCACGTCGTCGTTGAGATCGGCGTGCCAATCCACCTTCTGCGCGCCGGGAATATGACCGGTGTCGTACAACAGCACGTCCTCGTCGCTCTCGATCACGCGCAGCGACGGATCCTTCAAATGGGCCGCCAGCCACTCCGTGGACACGAGCCGCTCCGGATGCACGTATCCCTTGGGGGCGATGGACTTATCAGTGTCTTGGGCGTTCGCCATGTTGACCTCCGGGTACAGGTGCCGCCTGCCGTAAGATATACGAGAGATTCGCTCGGGAAGGTCGCGCTACCCCACCCGCGTCCCGTTCGGCACCAGGTGGTCCACCGCGAGCAGCACCACTTCCGCGGGCTGCGGCAGCGCGCCGAGCACCAACACTTCGCTGTCGAGTGTCGCGATCCGGCGCACCGGGAAGTTGACCACCGCCATCACTTGGCGCCCCACGAGCTGCGCCGGCGTGTAGTGCATGGTGAGCTGCGCACTCGAGCGCTTGACCCCGATTCCCGCGCCGAAATCGATCTCCATCTTGATCGCCGGCTTCCTCGCTTCGGGAAAGGCGTCGGCGCGCATCACGGTGCCCACGCGGATGTCGATGCGCTGGAATTCGTCGAAGGTGGCCATGAGAGCGAGGTGTCTGGTGAGCGCGCTAGATTCCGGGATGGGTCAATACAAGCATCACGTGTTCGTCTGCACCTCCGGCGGCACCTGCCCCTCGCAAGGCAGCGAAGCCGTGTTCGCGGTGCTCAAGCGAGGCGCCGCCGCCGCGGGACTCAAGGGCATCGTACGGGTGAATCACGCCGGGTGCATGAGCCAGTGCGGCAACGGGCCGATGGTGGTCGTCTATCCCGACGACGTCTGGTACGCCCACGTGGATGTGCACGGCGCCGAGCGGATCCTGCGGGAGCATCTCATCAACGGCCGGGTGGTGGAGAGCTATCGCCACCTCGCGCCGCCGGGGGACAACAAGCTCGTCGACTGAGCTCAGCGCACCACGCGGTCGAGCCAATCGATCACCTGCGCGGCCACCTTCTCCCATCCCGGCTCGCTGATCACGAGATGCGCATGGCCCTCGGCCACAATCTGCTCGGCGCGGTACTTGCGAGCGAGCGCGCGGCCGATGCGCGGCACCACGAAACGATCATCGCGCGACGTCACCGAGAGCACGGGGCAGGTGACGCGCCGCTGGTCCACCGCGATCAGGCCGAGCGACATCTCGCGCCCCGCGGCGCCGCTCTCCGGAACGAGTCGCGCGAAGATCGCGTCCGCGTCGGCGAGCGGCGTGCGATTGAACATCAGCCAATTCGCGTCGCCGCGGTCGGGGGCGATCGGGCGTGAGCCCAGCATCTGCGGCAGGTACTTGAGCTGGCGTCCGATGAGCGTGGGGCTCGTGACGAGGATCCCCCGCGGCGGCGCCGCGCAGAGCAGCACGGCCGCCCGCACCGCGCCCGCCTCGGCGAGCTTCTGCGCGATCAGTCCGCCCATGGAGTGGCCGATCACCACCGGGTTGCCGATCGCGCGCGCGACCTCGAGCGCGTCGTCCACGTAGTCGCGCACCGAGACGCGGCCGAGCGCGGGCACCGGCCGGCTGCCATGGTGTCCGCGAAGATCGAGCGCCTGCGCCTCGTAGCCGCGCGCGGCGAGCTGCGAGAGCCACCCTTCGAACTGCCACGCCCCGCCGAACATCCCGTGCACGCAGAGCACCGGCGGCCGCGGGCGGCCCCCACGTTTCGCGTCGGCGGAAAGTAGTGTCAACCCGCTCGGCATCTTCACGGTACGCACCGAATCGCCCCCCTCAGTGGAAGAAGGAATAGAGCATCCCCGCCGCCGCGCCGCCCATGACGAGCGCGGTCAAGCCGCCCAACGCGTTCAGCCAGCGACCGTTCACGCGCTCCATCATCACGGCGCGGTTGTTCGACACGATGAGAATGATGACGATCAGCGGCGGCGCGAGCACGCCGTTCAGCACGGCACTCCAGAAGAGCATCTTGATCGCGTCGAGGCCGGCGAGGTCCATCGCCATCCCCGCGACCATCGCGACGCCAAGCACGGAGTAGAAGCGCTTCGCGCGCCGTGCCTTCTCGTCCATCCCCATGCGCCACTTGCCCGCCTCGGCCACCGCATACGCCACCGAGCCGGCGAGCACCGGGACGCCGAGCAGTCCGGTGCCGATGATGCCGAGCGCGAAGAGGAGCGCCGCGCCGTGTCCCGCGAGCGGCTCGAGCGCCTGAGCGGCCTGGACGGCGGTCGCGATCTCCCGTTGTCCCGTAGCGTGCAGCGTGGCGCCGGTGGTCAGGATGATGAAGAACATGATGGAGTTCGAGAAGAACATCCCCGTCACCACGTCGTTCCGGGCGGCTCGCAGCTCCTGGTCGCTGGCGCCCATCCGCTGGACGATCGTGTGCTTCCCGGCCGCTTTGTCCACCTCTACCGCCTGCGCCGCCTGCCAGAAGAAGAGATAGGGCGAGATCGTCGTCCCGAAGATCGCCACCAAGGTCATGAGGAAGGCGCGCGAGAGCTCCAGGTGCGGCACGAGGGTCGCGCGCAGCACCGCGCTCCAGTCGGGGCGGGCGAGGAAAGCGGCGAACACATACGCGAAGAGCACCATCGTGAGTCACTTGAAGATCCGGACGATCGTGCGGTACGATCCGAAGACGAGCACCGTGAGGATCACCACGGTGTACGCGGGCTCGTACCAGAGCGAATCGGTGCCGACGAGCATCGCCGTCACATCCGCCATGCCGCCCAGGTCGGCGGCGATGTTCACCGTGTTCGCGACGAGCAACAGGAGCAGCGCGAACCAGAGGAGCTCGCGCGAGTAGAACTTGCGCAGCGCGCTGGCGAGCCCGCGGCCGGACACCATCCCGATGCGCGCGCACATCAGCTGCACCGCGGCCATGAGCGGGAAGCTGAACAGGGCGGTCCAGAGGGTGCCGAAGCCGAAGGCGGCGCCGGCGGTGGAGTAGGTGGAGATCCCCGACGGGTCGTCGTCCGCCGCGCCGGCGATCAGCCCCGGGCCGAGCCCGTCGAGGAAGCGCCGCGCCATGCCGACCGGCTCCACCATGCGCCGGCCGGCGCGCGCGAACACGCGCCATCCGTCGCGCCCCGGATGGCGTACTTCGGACGTGACGAACTCCCCGCTCTCCGCGGGGGGCTCGTCCGTTACGACGCGGAAGCGTCCGCTGTCACGCGACGGCACGCGCACTCATTGTCGATCCGCCTCCTCGGGCCGGCGTTGACCGTTCCTCGTACCCGCGGCTAACTTGGGCCTGCATTCTCACAGCGCAATGCCGAATCTCCCCACCCCACGTCGCGCGCTCTTCGACTCCGCGAAGCGCTTCCTGGCCGCGCAGGCCGAGGAGACGCTCTTGCGCACCCCCGTCGCCGACCCGCCGCGTCTCACCCTCAAGGCCCTCGAGAATATCGATATGTCGCGCTCTCGCGAACGCATCCTGAGCAACTTGGACGACATGTACCGCGAAGCCTTCGAGCGCGCCAAAGCCACCGGCGACGACTCGCAGATGGCGACGCTGGATTTCGCGTATCGACGGGAGCAATTGTACTTCGAGATATTGTTGGATGTCCGGGATGCGGTGGAGAAAAGCAGTCGGTAGTCAGTAGTCCATAGTCCATAGTCCGTAGAACTACCGACTGTGGACTGCGGACTGCGGACTACGGACCGCACCTCTTCCATGAGATATCTTCCGCTGCTCCTCCTGTTCGCCGCGTTGGTGATGGCGCCTTCCAGCCCATCCCCCATCTCCCTCGCGATCGTCAACGCCCGCGTCTGGACCGGCAACCCCAAGCAGCCGTGGGCGGAAGCCATCGCCGTGAGCGGCGACACGATTGCCTCCGTCGGCTCCAGCGCCGCGATCCGGAAACTGGCCGGCGCGAGCGCACGCATCATCGACGCCCACGGCGGGCTCGTGACGCCGGGCTTCATCGACTCCCACGTCCACTTCCTCGGCGGCGGCGCCGGCCTCGCCTCCGTGCAGCTGCGCGACGTGACCACGAAGGCCGAATTCATCGCGAAGATCGGCGCCTACGCCAAGACCTTGCCCAAGGGCGCCTGGATCCTGAACGGCGACTGGGACCATTCCAAGTGGGGCGGCCCGCTCCCCGACCGTTCATGGATCGATTCCGTGACGCCGTACAATCCGGTGTGGATCAGTCGCACCGACGGCCACATGGATCTGGCCAACTCGCTCGCGCTGGCGGCGGCCAAGGTGACGAAGGACACCAAGGATCCCGAAGGGGGACGGATCGGGCGCCGTCCCGACGGCGAGCCCACCGGGATCCTCAAGGACAACGCGCAGAATCTGGTGGACGCTGTGGTCCCCGATCCGCCCCCCGCGGTGGCCGACCGCGCGCTGGACGCCGCGATGGACTACGTGGCCAGCAATGGCGTGACCAGCGTCCACAACATGGGCTACAGCTGGTGGGACCTCGCGGTGTTCGAGCGCGCGCACCAGGCGGGGCGGATGATCACGCGCATCTACGCCGTGGCGCCGCTCTCCACCTGGGCGCAGCTGCGCGACACCGTGGCCGCCCGCGGGCGCGGCGACGCGATGCTCCGCATCGGCGGGCTCAAGGGATTCGTGGACGGCTCCGCGGGCTCCCACACGGCGCTCATGTTGCATCCCTTCGCCGACGCACCGCACGACAGCGGTCTCTGGGTCACGCCGCCCGACGATCTGTACGCCTGGACGTCGGCCGCCGACAAGGCCGGTCTGCAGGTGATGGTGCACGCGATCGGTGACCGCGCCATCCGCACGCAGCTCGACATCTTCCAGCGCGTGGCGCAGGAGAACGGCCCGCGCGATCGCCGCTTCCGCATCGAGCACGCGCAGCATCCCGACCCGGCCGAGATCCCGCGCTTCGCCGAGCTGAACGTGATCGCGAGCATGCAGCCGTATCACGCGATCGACGACGGACGCTGGATGGACTCCGTGATCGGCCCCGCCCGCACGCGATTCACGTACGCCTTCCGGTCGCTGCTCGACGCGAAGGCCCGCGTCGCCTTCGGCAGCGACTGGAGCGTCGCGCCCGCCACACCGCTGGAGGGGATCTACGCCGCCGTCACGAGGCGCACGCTGGATGACAAACATCCCGGCGGCTGGACGCCGCAGGAGAAGATCACGGTGGAGGAGGCGATCCGCGCATACACCGTGACCGCCGCGTACGCGGAGTTCCAGGAGAAGGTGAAAGGAATGCTGGTGCCCGGGATGTTGGCGGACATCACGGTGATCGATGAGGATCTCACGAAGATCAAGCCCGAAGAGATCCGCGATGCGGAGGTGCTGTACACCATCATGGGCGGGAAGGTCGTGTACGAGGCGCCCGAGTACGGGCCCCACAGCAGTCCGTAGTCACTAGTCCATAGTCCATAGGGTGAGAGTAGGGGGCGGGACTGCCGGCACCGATCGGCGACCCCGCCCCCTACTCGCTACTGTCTCCCTATGGACTATGGACTATGGACTACGGACTATGGACTGCAGTTAGTACTTCACGATCCCTTCGTATTCCCGCACGAAATCCTCGACCTGGGGAAGTATCGCGTCCTCGAGTTGTGGAGCATACCCGACGAAAGTATCAGTCGACGCCACTCTCTTCACCGGCGCGTCCAGCCACGCAAAACACTCATCCGCGATCCGCGCCGCGATCTCGGCGCCGTAGCCCCACGAAATCGAATCCTCGTACGCGACGATCACGCGATTCGTCTTCCGCACGCTCGCGAATACCGCCTCGTGATCCCACGGTGACAGCGTCCGCAGGTCGATCAACTCAACACTGATCCCCCGCTCCGCCACCTGGCTCGCCGCGGCGAGGGCGCGCTGCACCGTCGCACCGTACGTCACCACCGTCACGTCGGTCCCCTCGCGCACCGTGCGCGCCTTGCCGAAAGGGATCATGAAGTTCGGCCCCGGATACCGCGACTTGTTGTACGTCTGGCGGTACAGATGCTTGTGCTCCAGGAAGATCACCGGGTCGTCGCCGCGGATCGCCGTGCGCAGCAGACCGTTCGCGTCGAGCGCGGTGGACGGACACACCACGCGCAGGCCGGGGTTGTGCGTGAACAGCGACGCACCGGTCTGCGAATGATAGATCGCGCCGCGGATGTAGCCGCCGTAGGTGGTGCGGATCACCACCGGCGCGCTGAAGGCATTGTTCGAGCGCCAGCGCATCGTCGCGAGCTCGTCGCGGATCTGCATGTACGCTGGCCAGATGTAGTCGAAGAACTGGATCTCGACCACCGGCCGGAAGCCGCGCAGCGCCAGCCCGATCGCGCGCCCCACGATGTTCGCTTCGGCGAGCGGCGCATTGTACACCCGCTGCGAGCCGAACTCCTTCTGCAATCCCCATGTGACCTTGAATACGCCCCCCTTCCCCTTCACCCGGCCCAGGTACTGCTCGCGCGACACATCCGCCACGTCCTCGCCGAAGACGAGAATGCGCTCGTCCCGCCGCATCTCGTCCTTCATGCACGCGTTGAGCAGATCCACCATCGTCGTCGGCTCGCCGGCGAACTTGGGATCGGCCTCGGTGTCGAATCGCTCGCCGGCGGGATCCACATCCGGCGAGTACACGAAGCGATGCACCGTGTCGGCGCCCGGCTGCGGCTGCGCGAGCGCGTCGTCGGTGGCGGCCAAGATGGCCGCGTCCGTCTCATCGCGGATCGCCGCGAGCTCGGCCTCGGACGCGTGCCCCTGCGCCACGAGCCACTTCGGGAAGGTCGTCACCGGATCACGCGCGGCGTCCGACTCGCGCTCCTCCGCCGGGCGATACATCACCTCGTCGTCCGAGAGCGAGTGCGAATAGGGGCGGATCACGTGCGCGTGCACCAGCGCCGGACCCCGCCGCTCCCGCGCGTACGTCACCGCCTTCGCCATCGCGTCGTAGCTCGCGGCGAAATCGCAGCCGTCCACGTCCTGCACCAAGAGCCCCGGGAAGCCGGTGAGCAGCTTCGACACGCTCCCGCCGGGGGTGTTCACCTCTACCGGCACCGAGATCGCGTAGCCGTTGTCCTCCACCAGATAGACCACCGGGAGCTTCAGGGTGCACGCGCTGTTCAGCGATTCCCAGAACTCCCCTTCGCTCGTCGTGCCCTCGCCGGCGGAAACGTAGACCACCTCGTCGCCGTGGAATCCCTCGGCGGCGCCGAGCCGGCCGGCGCGCAGCGCGGCCTCGGCGCTCCCCACCGCCTGCAGGAACTGGGTGCCGGTGGGTGACGAGCTCGAGACGATGTTGTGCCGCTTGCTCCCCCAATGACTCGGCATCTGCCGACCGCCCGACGCCGGATCCTTCGCCGCGCCCACGGCCTCATAGAGCATCTCCGCCGGCGTGACGCCGAGCTGGAGACAGAGCGCGCGGTCGCGGTAGTACGGAAAGAACCAGTCGTAGCCGGCGCGGAGCGCCATCGCCGCCGCGGTGAGCGCCGCCTCGTGCCCGGCGCCCGAGATCTGGAAGAAGATCCGGTTCTGGCGCTTGAGCTGGATCTCCTTGTCGTCCAGGCGGCGCGAGGTGTAGATGGTGCGATACGCCGCGAGGAGCTGCTCACGGGACAACCCAGCGGTGCCTGTTCGGTCTTCTCCGCGTCCGCCGCGCTCGGCGCGAGTCTGTGTGGCCATGGGTCTCCGGATCCGAAGGGCCTTCGGCGGTGAAAGATAAGCGTCCTCCGGACCCTCAGCCACTTGGCGCATCTTGACGTTCGGCCCCACCGGTGGGACATTCGCCCCTTGCGCACTCGCACGGGCACGACAACCGATGCCATCCGTTCCTTCGCCGCACCGCGGCGTGCGCCGGCTTCGCGCTCTGTTGAGTGCGGCGCTGGCGCTCGTTGCCATCACTTGTCTCCATGACCGGCCCGCGGGCCCGGGCCGGAGCGTGCGCACGAGCATCCATCTCAAGCGGACCGCGTACGCGCCGCTGACGTGCGGCATCGCGCCCGGGATCACGCTCGCCAAGGCGCGCGTGCTGCTGCGGCAGCCGGAGTCGATCGATTCGCTGGTCGTGATCGCGAACTTCGCGGGCGACACCGTGACGCTCGCCGTCGACGTGCCGCTTACCACCACCAGCGCGACCTTCGACATCAGCGCGCAAGCGATCGACGCGCTCGGTGACACCGTCTTCCGCGCCCGCGACACCGCGTCGGCGCGCGAAGGCCAGGTGACGTCGGTGAAGTACCTGCAGCTCTGGTACGCCGCGCCCGACTCGGCGATCGCCACGCTCGCGGTCGCGCCGCGCGACAGCGCGGTGCGATTCGGCGGCGCCTTCCAGATGCGCGACACGGCCACCGTCACCGGCGGCGGCGCGTTCACCGGCCACCTCCGCGTTGGCTTCCTCTCGCGCGACCCGTCGCTGGTGGTGAGCACGGTGGGCGGCGCGCTCGCTGCGCAGAGCAAGGCGGGCACCGCCTGGATCGTCGCCAGCTCGTGGTGGGGCGTCTGTGACTCCACCACCGTGGTGGTCATCCCGCCGGTGGCCACGATCAGCGTGACCCCCGACACGGCGTCGGTGGCGCGCGACGGCACGGTGCAGCTCGTCACCGTGCTCAAGGACGCCGGCGGCAACCAGCTCTTCGGGCGCGCCATGACGTTCGCCAGTAACAATGCAAACGCGTCCGTGGACACTGCCGGCCTCGTGAAGGGGCTCGTCGCCAACCAGACGGCGCTCATCATCGCGACGTCGGAAGGGAAGAAGGACACGTCGGTGATCCACGTGGGGCCGAAGCCGGTGGCGAAGGTGACGATCACGCCGAAGACCGGCACCGTGAACATCGCCGGCACGATCCCGCTGAGCGCCATCGCGTACGATTCGGCGAACCAAGCGAACGGCGACTACCCGATCGCGTGGGCGAGCCTGAACGCCGACATCGCCACGGTGAACGCCGGCACCGGCGTGGTGACCGGCGTGTCGGCCGGCAACGCGCTCATCACCGCCACCGCGAACGGCGTCGCCGACACGGCGACGATCACCGTGAACACGGCGGGCATCACGTCCACGGTCGTGACGCCCACCCCCGATACGCTGGTGTCGCTCAACGACTCGCTGCCGCTCACGGCGAAGTCGTAGACCGGCGCCACGCTCGCGCCGGGCACCTACGTGTGGGTGGCGCGCGACGCCACCATCGCCACCGTCAGCGCTCGGCCGGACGGTCAGCGACACGGCGATCGCGCACGATACGCTCGATGCGGCGATGACCGGTGTGTCCTTCACGTGGGTATCGACGAATCCGAGCGTCGCGAGCGTGCCGGGGACGGCCGGCGCGACGCAGACGGCGACGGCGGTCGCGAACGGCGTCACGTCGATCCAGGCGACCGCGCAAGGCGCCACCGGCTCGGCGTCGTTGACCGTGGCGCAAGTCCCCGACACCATTGTCGCCGGGCCGTCCCCGATCGCCGTTGGGCAGGGCGGATCCGCTCAACTGGTGGCGCACGCGCTGGACTCGACTGGCCACACGATGGCGGTGAGCGCCTTCGTGTGGTCGTCCGACAACACCCTGAACGTGATCGTGGGCCCGGGGAACGGTGTGATCACCGGCGTCGGCGTGCCGTTCTCGACCGCGAACGTTGTCGCGAAGCTGGGACCGCTCACGTCCAACCCCGTAGCCGTCACCGTGGACAACAATGCCCCGGCGCGCATCTCGTGGGGTCATGACACGCTGGCGATCGGGCGTGGCTCGCTGAACAACTCCTTGCCGCTCTACCTGAGCAAGGTCCCGGCGTCGGCGGTGACGATCAACGTGGCCGTCCGGGACACGTTCGCCTTCTTCTCGCCGACCTCGGTGGTCGTCCCGGCGAGCCAGGTGACCGCGAACGCGAACTTGAACGGCCGCAACGCCGGTACCACCGAAGTGCGGGCCACCGATGCGGCGTCAGTGCACGCCGGCGACAGCGCCGTGCTCCTCGTGCAGGCGTCGGCGCATTACGCGTGGGGCAGCGCCGCCGTGAACGCCACCGACTTCCTGGCCAGTCAGCTCATCTTGAGCGATCCGGCGCCGGCGGGTGGCGTGTACGTGGCGTCGGTGTACGGCACACCGGGCATCGCGCAGCTGTCACCCGATCCGGCCTTCGTTCCCGCGGGGCAGCTGGCGGCCAACGTGAACGTGAACGGCGTGGCGACGGGGACCGCGACGGTGACGCCGAGCGCGCCCGGGATGAGCGGCACCGCCGCCTCGATCACGGTCTACGCCGCCACGCTCACCTTCGCCTATACGCCGCGCATCCTCGGCGCCGGCCAGTACGATCAGGACTACATCTACTCGCGCGCGAGCATGTACCACCCGCTACTCGTGAATCTGGTGAGCAGCGACAGCACGATCGCGACGCAGCCGGCCACGGTCACGATCCCGGCGTCCACCTACTACGTGTATTTCAACACCACGGCGCCGAGGGTCGGCACGGCCACGCAGACCGCGAGCGCGCCGGGGTGGACTTCGGGCAACCGCACGGTGATCGTGACCACGCCGCACATGAATGTGTGCTGCACCACCAATCTGAACACCACCAGCGCGACGAGCGCGGTCTCGGTGGCCGCCGCCGATTCGCAGCGCACGCAGCACCTGCGGATCAACCCGCTCTTCGTGACGCTCACGTCCACGGACCCCACCGTGGTCGCGATCGTGGATACCACGGTCACGATCGGCGCCGGCGCGGCTTCCGTGACGGGCCGGTTCAAGCCGGGCGGCAGCGGTGGAACGGCCTATGTGAAGGCAAGCGCCGGCGGGCACACCTCCGACTCGGTGCTGGTGATCGTGGCCGCGCCGCAGCTCGGGATCAGCTTCAGCAACGGCGTGATCGGCGTCGGCCAGCAGCACACGAATTACGGCTACGTGTCCATCCCGAACTCCACCGGCAGCCCGGTGGCGGTGACGCTCACGAGCAGCGACTCCAGCATCGCCGCGATCACGCCGACCGTCACGATCCCGGGGAACAGTTACTACGCGTACTTCGATCTACGCGGGCACCGGTTGGGGAAGGCGACGATCACCGCTACGGCCACCGGGTATTCCCCGGTGAGCACGCAGGCCACCGTCTCGAGCCCTCGGCTTGGCGGCTGCTGCACGGTCTCGCTCCCCCATTTCGCGGCCAACTACACGATCACGCAGAACACCGAGGACTCCGTGGGCACCGCGCGGGCGGTGATCGCGCCGCTCGTGATCACCTTCCGCTCCACCGATTCCACGGTGGCGGTGCTCGATTCGTCGTCGATCACGATGGCGGCCGGCACGAGCGGCAACTCGACGGCCAAGATCCACGTGCTGGGTGTGGGCACGGCGAGCATCATCGCGTCGGCCCCCGGGTACGCGCCCGACACGGTGAAGGTGACGGTCATTACGCCGGTGCTTAACTACGGCATCTCGCCCACCAGCCTGGGCCTGCGTCAGCGGCAAGGCGGCACCGCGTACGTCTATACGCCGAACGCGCGTCCGGAGAGCGTAGTGGTGCACATCACGAACCCCAAGCCGGGCGTGATCGTCGCGCCCGACTCGGTGAAGATCCCGCCGAACACGTACTATCAGTACTTCGACTACAGTGGCGTGGGACTCGGCAAGGACACGCTCACCTTCACCGCCGCCGGGTACGCGCCGGCCACCGTGGGTTTGATCGTCACCACGCCGCAGCTGCACGCGCTGGCGCTCTCGAGCACCTACACCACCACGCAGCCGCCGGTGTCGACGATCGTGCAGGCGACGGACACGGCGGGCAGCGGGTTGTGGGTCCATTACACGCTTGACACGGTGGCCGTGCTCGTCAGCTCCACCGACTCCACGGTGATGAAGTCCGATTCCGCGATCGTGCACCTGAACAAGGGCACGACCAATTCGAACAACTTCGCGGTCCGGATGGTGGGCCCGGGCCAGGCGCGACTCATCTATCGGGATAGCGCGGGGCTCTACCGGCCTGATTCCACCAACGTGGTGACGGTCACCGGGCCGTCGCTGCACGTCTCGGCGGGCAACCCGACGCCGGTCACGCTCGGCATGCGCCAGCACATGGGATCGACCGGCATGTACGTGTATACCGACAACAACGTGACCGGCACGCCGCTCACGGTGAGCCTCCAGAGCTCCGATCCTACCGTTGCCACGGTGCCGGCCACGATCACGATCCCCGTGGGCACGTATTACGCGTACTTCGATGTGACGGCGCTCGACATCACCGGCACCATCCGCGTGTCGATCACCGCCACCGGCTACGCGCCGACCTACGCCGACGTGCAGGTGGGGCATCCGCAGTTCTTGGTGGCCGTGAATTCGTCGCTCATCGCCACGTCGCCGCCACAGCAGATCACCGTCTACGCGGAGGATCAAGCGGGGAACTTCCGCTATCCCACGGAGAATGTCGCAGTCTCGCTGAACACGTCCAACACGAGCGTGGCCGGTCCGGACTCGGCGACCGTCACGATCCTGAAGGACAATCTGGTGAACAGCGGCGCGCACTTGGTGGTGGCCGGCCCAGGCACCGCCACGCTCGCCGCGAGCGACGCACGGACCGCGTTCTACAAGTACACTCCGTTCACCACGCCCACGATCACCGTGGGCCCGCCCACGGTGCAGGTGAACACTGCGATCCCCACGATCGGGCTCGATCAAGGCTACGATACGTACGTGTACACGACCTACCCGGTGGCGGCGGACCTCAGCGTGACGCTCTCGCACAGCTCGGGCACCACGGCGACTACGCCGTCAACGGTCATCATCGCCGCCGGATCGGTGCTCGGGCAGTACCGGCTGAGCGGGGTGAACCCGGGCTCCGACGTGATCACCGCGAGCGCCACCGGCTATCTCGGTACGAGCGCCACGGTGACGGCCGACAGCGGCAAAATCGTGCTGGTGGGATGGCCGACCACGATGAAGGTGGGCGACGTGCTGCCGATCACGCTATACACTCAGAATCCCACGGTGAGCAACGGACTGGTGTTGAACACCACGACGTTCACCTTCGGGCAGCAGAACGGCATCCTGTTCCAGGACGCGAGCGGCGCGACGATCACCACGATCGACGTGCCGCAAAACGGCATCAACTCGAACACGTTCTACGTAAAGGCGGTGGCGGCCACTACGGGCACGGTGCAGATCACCGGCGGGCGATTCGCCGCGGCGTCGTATGCCGTTCCGAT
>JAYUMO010000148.1:0-3576 GCA_043762555.1 Gemmatimonadaceae bacterium
GTCTCAGCCATGTTCGTGCTGGTCTTCCTTGGCGCGGTGAACGCTGAAGCCCAAGAAAAGCACCTCAAGAAGTCTGAATTGCCTTCGGCCGTTCAGAAGACCGTGGATGAGCAGAGCAAAGGGGCTGAGATCCGCGGCTACGCCAGCGAGCTGGAGGGGGGCCAACTGCAGTACGAGGTCGAGATGACCCTCAACGGCCTCTCCCGAGATGTGAGCACTGCCCCGGACGGAAGCGTCCTCGAGGTCGAACAACAGGTGGTCCTAGAGTCGCTTCCCGAGGCCGTGCGCCAAGGACTCCAGAAGGCAGCGGGTGCCGGTACGATCACCAAAGTCGAGTCGCTCACCAAGCATGGCACACTCGTCGCCTACGAAGCGCAGGTTCAAACCGGCAGCAAGCACTCGGAGATTCAGGTCGGGTCCGACGGCCAGCCCCTCGCTCACCCAGAATGAGCCGCCGCAAGTCCGTTACGACCGCCATGAGCTGGCCGCGCGGCGTGACTCGCCGGATCGCGTCGTTCTCGGTGTAGTAGTGGAACCGCCGGGACCGGTCGCGAGGCCATTCAGCCAGCCGAGTGGACGGTGGGCGGTGGTGGGCGGGGGAGTCGCCAGCACGGACCCTCGTCCCGCCGTCCCGTCGGCGTCACCCACTAATTCACGACCTTTTCCGGCGTCTTCGTCGCAGCGGCCTTCACGGCTGGCTGGCTACGACTGGCTGCATGTACACGATCGCGCGGCCGTCGTGGAGCGCGAGCGCTTCGACCTTCTTGTACAGATGTGCGCTTCGGTACTTGGCCAACGCTGGATCCACTTTGATGTACCCGACCAGGTACGACGCGCGGTTCCTCCAGGGGAACTCGGCTACCATGAAACGCTGCGCTGGGATCTCCGTGACCTTGGCCTTATCCTTGAGAATGGCCAGCTGGTCAGCTGTCGCGCTCTCCACGGCGAACCCGACCTCTTCCCGGCCCTCAGGGAAGAAGACATCGAGCGGCTTCCGGCGCACGATACCGGCGCCTTCGAGCAAGGAATCCAAGGCGGTCGTGATCTCCCCCACCTTGCTCATTTCACTCGCGCTGATCTCTCGATAAACGAGGGTGTACGGCCCTCGATCCTGCTCCGTGATAGCGACACGGTGGAAGGCACCCATGTAGGCCGCAACGCCTAGTGCCACAGTGGCAATCAGGATGACACCCACGAGCAGTATTCGCATCGTTCCTCCTTATCCTTTGGGTCCGCGGGGACTCCAAGGGAGAGATTCTGGAGTCAGGAATCTGGGCGGATCCATCAATACAGGCTGTCCAGCCGCCCGTCGAGACCCCACTGAAAACCTCACCGACCACCCACTCGAAACCTTCCGACAAGCAGCCGCGATCGCCGTCGCTCCACGCGCTCGGCGGCCCTCGCGCGTGGGCCATGGGGACCACACCGCCTCGACCCCGCCGGGTGCCGGCGATGCCCCCGTCGCGGATGTGCGCTCCGGAAAGGCCGATGATGCCGGAACGCCACCGCCGTTGCCACCGCCGGCCTCAACGCCACTGTCTGTACCTCACCGGAACGGCAGGCCGCACCGTGTACGGACGTAGTCATGCCGCATCGATTTCACCGGTGAGATCGCCGCCGATGTGCGCGAAAAGCGAATGCGGGGGCGCTTGCGATTCGAGACTAGAGTGGTACATTGCGCCGACGCGCGAGCCCCGTCTGCCGCGGGCCTCGCGGTCCCATGGCGGGCAGCCGCACGACTCACTCTCTCTCTTCTGACAGAGCACTTCATGATCGCTTCATTTCGCGAATTGGTGGCTGCGCCGTCGGTGGCCGATCCGATCATCGTCTCGTCGACGGCGCCGTCCGTCGCTCCGTGGAGGAATCTTCTCGGCACACTGCCGTATCGCTCGTCGCACACCGCGCCGCATCGGGGCGGCAGCCTTCCCCACTGCCGCGGTGGCTACCACGGTGGCCTCCACGGGGGCCGCCACCATGGGGGAATGCTTCGCGCGCGGGCGGGCAGTAGGTGAATCCGAGGACAGCAAGTCAGTACGGGAAGCAAAACCTCTGGTTGCGCCGAGTCACTGGCAACGGCGGCTCGATCGCTCATTTAGGCCGCATCCGATTCTCCCCACCCCGGGTGCCGTCGAGCGACCTGGTCGTAGGACTGCGGCCCTGGGTGATCGCCGCGTGGGCGATGGTGGTCGTGATCGCGACCGTTCAACGCGGGTTCCCTCCATACGCGTACCCCGTCTTTCCGATCTTTCGCGCGTCGTCCTGGCATCTGCTGGCGGGACAGGACCTGTATGCCGCCTACAACCAGGGCGACCTGTTCAAGTACAGCCCCACGTTCGCCCTTCTCTTCACTCCGCTGGCGGCCCTGCCATTCGCGGGAGGCCTGCTCCTCTGGAATGCGCTTAACGCCGTCATGCTTTGGCACGCGGTCACGCGCTTGCTGCCGCCGCGGCAGGCGACGATTGCGTTGGCGCTGCTCACTCCCGAACTACTGGTCGCGACGCAGGCGTCGCAGAGCAACGCGCTGGTGGCTTCCTTGATCATCCTAGCGTTCGTCGGTATCGAGCGCGACTGGAGCCTCGCGCCGGCGACCGCGATCGCGCTCGGCGCGCTCACGAAGATCTTTCCCTTGGCCGCGTTATCGTTCGGGGTCTTCGCCCATTCTCGCCGCCGATTCTCGCTGCTGTTCGCGTGTAGCCTGGGAGCGCTGGTGTTCCTGCCCCTCGTCGCGATATCCCCGGCGAGCTTGCTCGCGCAGTACCGGTCGTGGGGTGCACTGGAGGCGAAGGACCTGCTCGCGCGCGGTGAGTCGGTGATGGGGCTGGTAGCCTGCTGCGTGCGGGGCAAGTGGTCGAACTGGCCGGTGCAGGCGGTCGGCACGGCGATCCTTCTCGTCCCCCTAGCGATCTCTCGCCGAGCGTGGAGCGACTTGAATTTTCGGCGGGTGTTCCTCTGCTCCCTCCTAGGCTACGTCGTTCTCTTTAATCCCCAGGCCGAACGTCAGTCGTATATTATCGCCACGACTGGGCTCGTCGTTTGGTACGTTGCCGGGCCACGCGGAATCACGCGCACTGTCATTCTCGCGCTCGCGCTCACTGGCGCGAAGGTGGTACTCCTCGTGATAGCGGCGTGGCTGCTCATGCAACGCGACCTGCTGGGCTTGGTTCGGCAGCCCGCAGCCGACGCGGAAGCAGCCCCATCGACGTTGACATCGGGATCGCCATTGCGATCGACGGCGAGATTGACATCGGCGCTCAAATCGTACTGGATCGGCGGGCGGCACCGCGAACAGCCTCGAACACAGCGCACCGATTTGACCGATGAGATCGCCAGCGGCGCGCGCGATGAAGTGGGCTGAGGTGAGTTGATGTGAGGTGAGGCGTCGTGAAGTCGCCCCCGCGGATTTCAGCGGTCGGAGGTCCGCCGGACGCGCGCTGCGGGGGAGCTAGTGCACGCGCACCGTTCCGACCATCCCCGGCCCGTGTCGATCGCATTGGTAGCTGAAGCTGCCGGCGGCGTTGAAGGTCACCGCGGCACTGGCGCTGCTCCCCGGCGCGCCGTTGCTGCTCGTCGTGCCGC
>JAYUMO010000149.1:0-4003 GCA_043762555.1 Gemmatimonadaceae bacterium
TTCGACCGCGGAAATTTCCGCAGCGGTGCGGGCGGCTTCGGGCATCGCGAGAAAGTGCGGGCTGAGGAGCCCCATTGCAACACGAGCCGTCCGTAGTCCATAGTTGTAGTTGATCAAGACGTTGTTGACAGGTCCGCAGCGAGCCGGAGCTGAGGGGTGAGGCCGCGGAGCCCCAGGTGGGGGCGCTGCGTGTGGTAATACCCGAGATAGCGGGGGAGCGCCAGCGCGCGCGCGAAGGAATTCCGGTACGCCTGGGCGTAGGCCCACTCGGCGAGCAGCGTGCGGATGAAGCGCTCCGCCTTGCCGTTGGTGCGTGGCGTGTAGGGGCGCGTGCGCACGTGGCGCGCGCCGCCCGCGAGGACCGCCGCGCGAAACACGCGGGCGAGGTAGCCGGGGCCGTTGTCGGTCATCACGCGCGCCACGCGCACGCCCTGCGCGGCGAAATGGCGCACCGCGCGCTCGAGGAAGGCGGTCGTACTGGTGCCCCGCTCGTCCGGGAGGATCTCGACGTAGGCGGCGCGGGTGGCATCATCGATCGCGACGTGCACGTACTCCCAGCCGAGGCCGCGGGTCCGCCGTGCCCAATCGCCATGGATCCGGTGCCCGATGCGGCCGATGCGCACGAGCTTCTTCACATCGAGATGGAGCAGGTCGCCCGCGTGCGGCCACTCATACCGATTCGCCGGGCGGGGCGGATCGAGGCGCGCGAGCTGGTGGAGGCCGATCCGCCGCTGCTCCCGCACGACCGTAGCGATCGGCAGGTGAAGATCCCGCGCGATGCGGAGGGAGCTCCACCGCCGCCGCCGCCGGCGCTCGATCTGCCGGCGCCGCACGCGCGCCAGCCGGCGGGGCGAGCGGTGCGGCCGCGAGGACCGATCGCGCAGGCCCGCGGGCCCCTCGCCCGCGTAGCGTGCCGCCCACTTCCCCACGGTCTGGCGCGACACCTCGAATCGCCGCGCAAGTCGACTGCGATTCGCCCCCGGGAGGGCGGCGAGGGCGGCCAGTTCCCCTCGCCGCTGAACGGTCAGCCGTGCATTCTTGTGGATGTTCATAGGGTCCTCTGGCGGTTGCCGGTTGAGTGCTCTGACAACCCCAGCTTGGCACTGCTATGACCCTGTGAACAACCTCTTGATCAATTACAACTATGGACCACGGACTGCGGCTCTCGGCACTCGGCGCTCGGCAACGGCGATGAAACCTGAAAAGTGAGAGTGATGCGCGACTACCCGAAGATCATCATCCCGCCGCCGGGGCCGAAGGCGAAGGCGATCGTCGAAAAGGATGCGAAGTACAGCTCCACCTCGTACATCAAGGAGTATCCGCTCGCGGTGGCGCGGGGGGCGGGGGTGATGGTGGAGGACGTGGACGGGAACCGCTTCCTCGATTTCATGGCGGGGATCGCGGTGTCGTCCACCGGATACGGGCATCCGAGAGTGGTCGCGGCGGTCAAGGCGGCGGCGGACAACTTCCTCCACATCTGCGGATCGGATTTCTACTACGCGGGGATGGCCGATCTGTGTGAGGCGCTGGCCACAGTCGCACCGGGGCCGAGCAAGAAGCGCGTCTTCCTGTCGAACTCGGGCACGGAGGCGGTGGACGGCGCGATCAAGCTCGCGCGCAACTCCACGCGGCGCGCGGGACTGATCGCCTTCAAGGGCGCATTCCACGGACGGTCATACGGCGGCATGAGCCTCACGTCGCGCTCGGTGAAGCAGCGCGCCGGCTTCGGGCCGATGATCCCCGAAGTGCATCACCTGCCCTACGGCTACGAGTATCGATGCGACTACCGCCGAGAGTGCACGTGCGATCTCACCTGCGTCTCGGCCATCGAGGACGAGTTCTTCCAGCGGCACGCCAGCCCCAAGGACATCGCGGCGGTGTTCGTCGAGCCGATCCAGGGGGAGGGCGGCTACGTCGTGCCGCCGCCCGGCTATCTCAAGGCGCTGCGCGAGCTGTGCGACCGCCACGGGATCCTCCTCGTGTTCGATGAGATCCAGAGCGGCATCGGGCGCACGGGCAAGATGTTCGCGTGCGAATGGGAGGGGGTCGAGCCGGACATCCTGCTCACGGCCAAAGGGCTCGGCAGCGGACTGCCGATCGGCGCGATCATCGCGCGCGAAAGCATCATGAAGTGGGAGAGCGGCGCGCACGGGTCCACCTTCGGCGGCAATCCCGTGTGCTGCGCGGCGGCGCTGGTGACGCTCGACCTAGTGCGGAACGGGCTGATGCAGAACGCGCTAGAGATGGGCGAGCGGCTGATGGCGGGCGTCAAGAAGCTGCAGGAGAAGCACAAGCGCATCGGCGATGTGCGCGGACGCGGGCTGATGATCGGCGTGGAGCTCGTGAAGGACCGGAAGACGCGGGAGCCGGACGCGGAAGCGATCAAGCCGCTGGAAGAGATGGCGTTCAAGCGCGGCCTGCTCATTCTCGGCGCCGGCAAGAATTCGCTGCGTCTCGCGCCGCCGCTCGTCATCGACGCCGAGGACATCGACACCGGGCTCCGGATCCTGGACGAGTGCCTGACCGCGCTGCCATGAGCAAGGTGATGTCGATGCGGGACGCCATCGCGCGGCACGTGCGCGACGGCGACACGGTGGTGATCGAAGGGTTCACGCATCTCATCTGCTTCGCGGCGGCGCACGAGATCATCCGACAGGGGCGCAAGGAGCTGACGCTCGCGCGACTGACGCCGGACGTCATCTACGACCAGATGATCGCGGCGGGGTGCGCGAAGAAGCTGGTCTTCTCCTGGGCCGGGAATCCCGGGGTCGGCTCGTTGCACGCGTTCCGTCGCGCGGTGGAGCAGGGCACCCCGGCGCTCGAGATCGAGGAGTACTCTCACTTCGGCATGGTGGCGCGCTTCAGCGCCGGCGCGGCGCGCCTCCCCTTCTGGCCGATGCGCAACTACATGGGCACCGACCTCCCCGCGGCCAATCCGCGGATCAAGACGGTGGCGTGTCCGTACACCGGCGAGCCGCTCGCGACGGTGCCCGCGCTCAACCCCGACGTCACGATCATCCACGCGCAGCGCGCGGACGCCGACGGGAACGCGCAGATCTGGGGATTGATGGGCGTGCAGAAGGAAGCCGCCTTCGCGAGCGAGCGCGTGATCGTCGTCGTCGAGGAGCTCGTGGACTCGAGCGTGGTGCGCGCGGACCCGAATCGCACGCTCATCCCCGGGATGATCGTGAACGCGGTGGTGGAGGAGCCGTGGGGAGCGCACCCGAGCTACGCGCAGGGGTACTACGATCGCGACAACGAGTTCTACGTGGCGTGGGAGGCGGTGTCGCGCGACGCGGTGGCGCTGGAGGGGTATCTGCGCGAGTGGGTGTTCGGCGTGCGCGATCGCGCGGAGTATCTGGCCAAGCAGCCGGAGCTCCGCGCGCGCCTCAAGGCGCGACAGCAGATGTGCGCGGGGGTGAACTACGGCTACTGAGGGCGCCTACTCCGCGGAGGAGATGATGACCGCCGTCGCCGCGCGCGAGCTGCGCGACGGCGAGGTCGTGTTCGTCGGGATCGGCCTCCCGAACCTGGCGTGCAACTTGGCGCGCGCGACGCACGCGCCATCGCTCGTGCTCATCTACGAGTCGGGCGCGGTGGGGGCCGTCCCCGAGCGCCTGCCGGTGTCGATCGGCGATCCGGCGCTCGTGACGGGCGCGCTCATGGTGTGCGGAATGGCGGACATCTTCCAGTGCTTCCTCCAGAACGGGCGCATCGAGGTGGGCTTCCTCGGCGGCGCGCAGATCGACCGCTACGGGAACATCAACACCACGGTCGTGGGCGCGTACGCGAAGCCCAAGGTGCGGCTCCCCGGCAGCGGCGGGGCGGCGGAGATCGCCGTGCACGCGCGGCGCACGCTGATCATCTCGCGCGCCTCGAAGCGCGCGTTCCCCGCCGAGGTGGACTTCATCACGAGTCCGGGGCAGCGCATGCGCGGCAAGACGCGCCGCGAGCTCGGCATGCCGGGCGCGGGCCCGGTGAAGGTGATCACCGACCTGGGGAT
>JAYUMO010000150.1:0-3020 GCA_043762555.1 Gemmatimonadaceae bacterium
GCAGCACCACGAGCGATTCCATCCCTGCCATCATCGATCGACTGAACGTGATGGTCACGGACACGGCGGGACTGACGCCAATTGCGGCGCTCGCCGGGACAACGCCGAGCACCGTCGGCGAGTCGGGCCCGACGCCGGTTGGCGACGTCGAGCCGTTCATACAGGCGGTGAGCAAGCCCGTAGACGCGAGTAACAGGACTGTAGTTCTCAGGGGACGCATGAGGCCTCCGCGCAAGCGTGGAATGGAAGCAAAAGATCGCACCGACACTCTCGACGGGCTGTCGGGCGACTGCGCAGAAAATGTCGGGTTTTGGACGACAGGTGAACGACGGGGTCGCGTCTAGGGAGCGCGATTCGCGAAGGTGCGGTCCGCCGTGTCCCGTACTCCGGGCGGTACTGCCCAATCGTGCGACGCCCGATTGATACTGTCGAGCGATGGCCGGACGCGGCACTGGCGTGCAGCTTTCCATCAAGGTCTCCGATCCCGGGCACCCGCGTCGCAAGTGCGACCAGCACGAGCCCCATGCTTCGCTCGGTCGTCGATACTTTGGAGGAGTCGATGCAACAACTGACCATGGCTATTGCCGGCATGCACTGCGGCGGATGTGTGAGCCGCGTGCGGCAAGCGCTCGAGGCGATTCCCGGCACGCGCGTGGAGGCGGTGACCCTCGGCTCCGCGACGGTGGGCTACGACGCGTCGCTGACGACGCCGAAAGCGATCGCCAACGCGGTTCAGTCTGCCGGATACCCGCCAGTCGCCGCGGGGGCGCCAGCAATCGCAGTCGCGGTAGTCGCCGCGGGCGGTGGCTGCTGTGCCGGCAGCGGCATTGGAGACGGAAGCTGAAGCGGCCGATCGTCGCGTCGGGTATCTGGCACCACATTCTTGAGGAGAACCACCGTGTTCCACATGTATGAGGGCAATCACGGGATGGGAATGCACCTCTTCTCTCGGATATCTTCGTTGACACCGCCGACCGCGCATTGCGGCCGAGCGGCCGTGGTCGCCGCGAAGGTCGGGACGCCCGAGGGGCCGCTGGTAGAGCCAACACGCGTCAGCTATGACGGCGGCCCCCGAGCGGCCCTTCCGTGAGCTGCACGTGCCACACTGGAGGCACGTGCGCGCCCGACCGTCGAGGTCGTTGCGCGAGCTGACGATGCACGCAAAAGGGACGCACTGATGTCGCGAACATCAAGCGCACGCAGGCGACGAGGTGCGGGTGCTACTGCCCCTAGCGTCTCGCCGCCCAGTTGTACAACGGCACGACTACGAGCGCGAAGTACCACCCTTGGGCTGCTGGTTTGACCACGCCGAACAGCGAGCCCGCCCAGGTGAGCGGGGCCAGGCGCAGCGGCATCTTCGACCAGACCACGTGGAACTCCGGCCGCTCGTTTACGAAAGAGAGCACGACGCACAACAGGAAGGTGATGACGAGCAAGCGACTCTTCGCCTGTCCCGCCACGTCGACCGACAGGCCGCGCGCCTGAGCATCGGGATCCGCGGACGTGGTCGACCTCTGCAATCCCTTCGAACGAGCAGTCCCTCGTGAGGTGTGCTACCGGTGCTCGCTCGCGGAGACTTGCCGCCGGCGTTCCACGGCCAGAATCGTCCTCTCGAGGCCTGCGATCAGCGCCTCGGCGGCCAGCCGGACTTCGGTCATGTCGCTTCGCCCGTCGCTAGGCATCGCGCCGGACGCGCCGGACGCGCCGGGCGGTTGCATCGAATCCATCTGTCGCAGCAACGTGCGAACGCTGATCGCGAGTTGGTGAAGCTGCGCGGGCATCGCGGTCGCCGGATCTCCCGCGCCACCTTCGGCCGGCATGGCGTGTGCGTCGGAATGGGGTGATGCCACGTCCATCATCCTCTCCGTTCTGCCCACGAGCGCGTCGGCCCGGGCGATCACCGACGCGTGCGTCGCCTGCGTCGCCTGCGTCGCCGAGTCGCGCATGGCCATGGCATGAGTCGAATCCTTCATCGGCATCGTCCCCATCATGCCCCCCATCATGCCCCCCATCATGTGGCCGGGCGCCATGCACCCGGTGCTCGCCGTCATTGCCGCGACGACGAACAACGCCGACGCGAGCACTCCGTGGCCGGTGCGGGAGCGAACCGCCCCTCCACCAGTGCCGCCACTATGTCGTTCCATCGGTACCTCCAGTTGTCAGTGCGACGAGGATGCGTATGGCGCGCGCGCGGACGTGCGGGCCGGTGGATCAAGGTCGGGTGCCGCGTTCACCTCGCGCCCCTTCATGAGCGAATACACCGCCGGAATGACGAGCAGCGTCAGGACGGTGCTGCTGACCATTCCGCCAATCATCGGCGCCGCGATGCGCTTCATCACGCTGCCCCCCGCGCCCGACGTCCACATGATCGGCAGGAGCCCGGCCATGATCGCGGTCACGGTCATCATCTTCGGCCGCACCCGTTCGACCGCTCCCTCCATCACCGCCGCGTAGAGGCGGGCCGCGGTCGGCGCGCGGCCGTCGGCCAACGCGGCCTTCCACGCATGGTCGAGATAGATCAGCATGACGACGCCGGTCTCGGCCGCCACGCCGGCGAGCGCGATGAAGCCGATCGCCACCGCCACCGACCAGTTGTAGCCGAGCAGCCAGATGAACCAGAGGCCGCCCACGAGCGCAAACGGCAGCGAGAGCATCACGATCAGCGTTTCGCCGACACGATTGAAGTTGAAGTAGAGCAGCAGGAAGATGAGCATGAGGGTCGCGGGAATCACGAGCCGCATCGTCGCCTTCGCGCGCTGCATGTACTCGTACTGCCCGCTCCACACGATGTGGTACCCCGTCGGCAGCACGAGCTGGCCCGCGACGGCCCGCTGCGCCTCCACGACATAGCCGCCGATGTCCCGCCCGGCGACATCCACGTAGACCCAGGCTGTGGGCTGCGCGTCCTCGGTGCGCACCACCATCGGTCCGGCCGCGAGGCGAATCTTTGCCAGCTGCCCGAGCGGCACCTGAGCCACGCGTCCACTCGCGCCGCCGCCGGGCGCCATGCCGCCTCCCAT
>JAYUMO010000151.1:0-3480 GCA_043762555.1 Gemmatimonadaceae bacterium
CGCGGCCGCCCGGGCGCTCGGCCAGCGACGCGGGGCGCAGCCCCTCGTCCGCGTAGTCGATATCATCCTCGCTGTCGTTCAGCGGATCGCGCCCCGGGATGCTGTCCAGGAGCCCGAGGAAGATCGTGCGGCCGAGCCCGAAGGCGACGTACGACATCATCGCGGGGAAGGCGTACTGCGTCGGGTGCGACGCTACGAGCACGAGCACCGCGAGCAGGAAGAGCGAGACGGTCACGCTCTTGAAGCTGCGCAGGCTCACCAGGGGCGGCACGGGGTAGAGCACGTGGCTGATCATCAGGAAGCTGAGTACGAGCATCAGCCCGGGGAGCACCGTGTGCCAGGGCCAGCTCTCCACGATCGTGCCCGTGTACAGCGCGGTCTGGCTGAACCAGTAGTAGGTGGCCAGTGTCATCCCCGCCACCGGACTCGGGAGCCCGTGGAACTGCGTCTTCGCGCGGCCGCCCTGCTCGATGTTGAACCGGGCGAGGCGCATCACCACGCACGCGATGAAGATGAAGCAGAAGAGCCACGCCCATCCGTCCTGGTTGAGCACGGCGAAGTACATGATGAACGCCGGCGCGACGCCGAAGCTCACGGTGTCGACGAGCGAGTCGAGCTCGAGCCCGAAGCGGCTCATCGTGCGCGTCATCCGGGCGATCCGGCCATCCACGGCGTCCATCAGCCCGCCGAGCACGACGCACCATCCGGCCCAGATGAAATCCTTGCGGAACGCCGAGACGATGGCGAAGACGCCGAAGAACAGATTAGCGAGCGTGAAGCCGTTCGGCAGGAGCACGATCGCGCGGCGCATGTTGGGGCGGGGCAGCTGGTGCATCATCGTCATCGCAGCTCCGCGAGCACGGTCGCGCCGGCCACCGCGCGGTCGCCTAGCTGCGCGAGGATCGTGCTCCCCTCGGGCACGTAGACATCCACCCGCGAGCCGAAGCGGATCATCCCCATCCGCTCCCCCTGCTTCGCCGGCTCGCCCTTGGCCGCGTACGTGACGATGCGCCGCGCGATCAGGCCGGCGATCTGGCGGACGAGCACGCGCCGGGAGCCCTCCGACACGCCGACCGAATTCTGCTCGTTCTCCACGCTCGCTTGCTCGGCCCGCGCGTCGAGGAATCGGCCCGGTTTGCGCGTGACGTAGTCCACCGTGCCGCTCACCGGGTAGCGGTTCACGTGCACGTCGAAGATGTTCATGAAGATCGAGATGCGCGTGGCGCGGCCGCGCAGGAACTTGGGCTCGTCCACCGCGGCGATCATGACCACGCGACCGTCGGCGGGCGCGATGACCAGCCGTTCGCCGCGCGGCCCCGTGCGCTCCGGGTCGCGGAAGAAGTAGGCGACCCAGAGCGCGACCAGGGTGCAGAGCACTGCCGCGAGCCAGAGCGGCCAGGAGCGGGTGAGGAGCGCGAGCACGAGCGCGATCGCGCTGATGCCCGCCGCGCCGGCGATGAGGGGCATCCCCTCCCGGGCGAAGGTCACGCGCCCTCCGCGAGCGGCAGGGCGGCGCCGGTGAGGCGGCGGTAGGCGTCGAGATAGCGATCACTCGTCGCGCGCACGACCTCCGCCGGCAGCGAAGGGGGCGGCGCCTCCCCGTTCCACCGGCCCGCGCGGCGCTCACCGTCGAGATGATCGCGCAGCGGCTGCTTATCGAAGCTCGGCTGCGGCCCGCCGGGGCGATACGCGTCCGCCGGCCAGAAGCGCGAGCTGTCCGGCGTCATGACCTCGTCGATCAACAGGATGCGCCCGTCCGGCGCCCGCCCGAATTCGAACTTGGTGTCCGCGATGATGATCCCCCGCGCCGCCGCGAGCGCGCGCCCGCGTTCATAGATGAGCCGCGACAGCCGCTCCAACGCCGTCGCGTCGTCCCCGCCGATCAGCGCCCGCATCCGCGCGACCGTGATGTTCTCGTCATGCCCCTCCGCCGCTTTCGTCGCCGGACTGAACACCGGCGGCTCGAGGCGATCGCTCTCGCGCAGACCAGCCGGAAGTGCCTCGCCCGCGAGCGTCCCGTGCGCCGCGTACTCCTTCCACGCCGAGCCGGAAATATAACCTCGGACGACGCATTCGATGGGGAAGACCGTGGTCCGGCGGCAGAGCATCGCGCGGCCGGTGAGCTCGGCGCGGTGGGCGCCGAGCGCCGGCACCGCGCGGACGATCTCGACGGCGTCTGTGGCGAGCAGATGATGCGCGACGAGCCCATCCAGCCGGCGGAACCAGAACGCGCTCAGCTGCGTCAGCACGGCGCCCTTGTGCGGCACGGCCTCGCGCATCACCACGTCGAACGCGCTCACGCGGTCGGTGGCCACGAGCAGCAGCCGCTCGGCATCCACCGCGTACACGTCCCGCACCTTGCCCCGGGCGATCAGCTCGAGGGGCAGGGCACTGGTCGCCAGGGCGGTCATACGCGCGGTGCCTCCGCGTCCGCCGCGACCGCCGGCGACGCCGCGAGGATCGGATCCACCACCTCGGCGAGGAATTCATCCACCTGCGGCGCCGCGCGTCCCGTGAAACTCACCGCGTCGGCAACACCGCGCATCTCGCCAAGCGTGAGGCCGAACGCGGCGTCCGCCGCGAGCCGCTCGAAGAGGTCGTTCCGGCCGCCGCTGTCCTTGAGCGCCCGGGCCGCTTCGATCGCATGGCGCCGGATGATCTCGTGCACCACCTGTCGGTCGCGGCCGGCGGCCACCGCGCGCACGAGCAGCGGCTCGGTCGCCATGAAGGGCAGCTCGTCGGCCACGCGTTGCCGGATCCGCGCCGGGTGGACCTCGAGCCCGCCGGCGATGTTCTCGTACAGGATGAGCATGGCGTCCGTGGCGAGGAACGATTCGGGGATCACGAGCCGGCGGTTGGCGCTGTCGTCGAGCGTCCGCTCGAAGAACTGCACGCTGTGCGTCTGGTTCGCGTTCGGCTCGAGCGACAGGACGAAGCGCGCGAGCGACGCCATCCGCTCGGCGCGCATCGGGTTGCGCTTGTAGGCCATCGCCGACGAACCGATCTGCTCCGCCTCGAACGGCTCCTCGATCTCGCCGA
The DNA here is from genome assembly GCA_043762555.1 of Gemmatimonadaceae bacterium. Lineage (GTDB taxonomy): Bacteria > Gemmatimonadota > Gemmatimonadetes > Gemmatimonadales > Gemmatimonadaceae > DATKOH01. The sequence continues at coordinate 3,040 of JAYUMO010000151.1, forward strand.
AGGACTGGAGGAGCCGGATGTCGGCGCTGAATTTCGAGGCGCTGGCCGCGATACCGGCCACGACGCCGAGCACCTGCGCGTCGAGCTTGCGGGAGTACGTCTGGCCGGTGACGGGGAGCGCGCTCGCGAATCCCATCTTGGCCACGACGAGCGTTTCGAGCGTCCGCACCTTGGCGTGGTCCCCGCCGAGGAGCTCGAGGAAGCTCGCCTGCGTGCCCGTCGTCCCCTTCACCCCCCGGAGCGGGAGGGCGGCGACGCGTGCGTCGAGGTCCGCGAGATCGAGCGCGAGGTCTTGCATCCAGAGCGTGGCGCGCTTGCCGACCGTGGTGAGCTGCGCCGGCTGCAGATGCGTGTACGCGAGCGCCGGTTCGGCGCGCCACCGCCGCGCGAACTCGGCGAGGGTGCGCATCGTCGCGACGATCCGTGCGCGCAGCAGTCCCA
>JAYUMO010000152.1:0-6229 GCA_043762555.1 Gemmatimonadaceae bacterium
ATGAGGATAGGACCCGTTTCGTGCTCGATCAGCGCGCAGCGCATGCCGAGCGCGATCCGGTTGCGCGCGTCCGCCGGAATGCGCTTCTCCCAGAGCGGCTTGGGGACGACGCCGAACATCGCGCCGCCGTCGAGTCGCTGTCCGCCCGCCTGGATGAGATGAATGGTCCACGCGCCGAGGGTGAATCGCTCGACGAGCGGCGTCGGAGCGCTCACGCGGATCCGTCCTCGCGCACGGGCTGCGGCATCCCGGGCGCTCTCTGCGGCCGGTTGCCTCGGGCGCGCGCGCCGAGCAGCTGCTGGAGGTCGTCCCAGGTGCGGCAGTCGCGCGCGCGCGCTTCGTCGAGAAGGCGCAGGAGGATGTGCGCGGTCGCCGTCGCGTCGCCCTCCGCGCGGTGGCGCGCCTCATTGGCGACGCCGTAGTGATGCGCCAGCGCGTCGAGCCGGCGGCTGGGCAAGTACGGGAGGACGCGGCGCGCGAGCTTTACCGTGCAGAGCCGAGGCCCCGAGAGGCGGCGGCCGGTGGCGCGCGCGACCTCGGCGCGCACGAAGCGCCAGTCGAAATCCGCGTTGTGGGCGACGAAGATGTGTCCGGCGAGCACGCGCAGCAGCTCGTCGCAGACCTCGGCGAAGCGGGGCGCATCCTTCACCATCTCCCAGGAGATGTGCGTGAGCGACGTGATGAAGGGCGGGATGGAGCGCTCGGGATTGACGAGCGTGCTGAAGCGTTCCGCGAGCTGGCCCTCGCGGACGATCACGACGGCGATCTCGGTGACGCGGTCGCCTCGGCTCGGGAGCATGCCGGTGGTTTCGACGTCTAGTACCGCGTAGGTCAGCGACGTGAGATCGTCAACGGCGGGTCTCGGCACTCGGCGCTCGGCACTCGGCAGAGAGTGGTAGCTAGGGGTCAAACACCAGCGACCATCGGCGTCGCGGGAGAACTCGGGGCGGTCGGAGAAAAGGGCGAGGGCCATCTGCTCGGCGACCACGGGCGGCGCGCCGGGGATCTGGCAGACGTACTCGATGAGCGGAACGGCATGAGCGGGGCCGAGCGACAGCAACTCCAACGCGCGCTCGGTGAGCGCGGTCTCGGCGGGGCGAGACGTCAGGCCCACGGATCATCGCGCGTGAGGGGGAGCGTCATGCAGCGGGCGCCGCCGCCGGCGCGCACGAGCTCGGCGCCTTCAAAGGTGATCACGGCGCGCTCGCCGTCGCGGAGCTTCTCGTCGCCATTCAGGAAGGCGGGCGCAGCGATGACGCGGAAGCCCATCTTCGCCATCTCGGCGATCGTCACTTCGCTTCGTGAATACTGGAGTACCACCCCGGGGCGTACGGCGAAGAAATTGCAACCGCTCGCCCACTGCTCGCGCTCCTGCACGATGCGCCGCTCGCCGCCGCAGAAGACGGGCTCCATCGGGATCCCCACCGCCTGCAGCGCGGCGAAGACGTTCGGCATCTCCTTCATCTGGTGCATCCCCTTCCGGCGATGGAGGATCGAGAGCCGCTCGGCGCCGACGAAGGCGGGGGGGAAGACGGAGCAGAGCTCCGCGTCGAGCTGGGTGAAGACCATGTCGAGATGGATGGCCGTCGTCTCCGTCGGCATCACGACGATGATCACGTCGGTGACCCCGCCCTGCGCGAAGAGCGCCTCGGTGATCGTGTCGATCGCGGCGGGGCTGGAGCGCTCGCTGAAGCCGAGCATCACGGTGTCGGAGCGCAGCGGGTGGACGTCGCCCCCTTCGAGGGTGTAGTTGTGGCGGCGCTCGGCGGCGCCGTCGTACAGGATGCCCTGGTTGGCGAGCGCGGGGTGGTAGCGGAAGAGCGCCTTCATGAGCAGCTCCTCGGACCAGCGCGCGCCGTAGCGCATCGAGCCGATCATCACGTGGCCGCCGACGACCATGGCAGAATCGCGCGTGAAGAAGAGATTGGGGAGCGGCGGGAGCATGTAGCCCACTTCGTTGAGCGAACGGGCGAGCGGGCCGGGCTCCTCGGCCTCGCCTTCGATGAGCATCTGCACGAGCTCGGCCGGGGGGCGCTGGGCGATCTTCGCGGCGAGGGGGGAGGAGCCGACGATCTCCGCGGTCTCGCGCATCAGGAGCTCGCGGGCCTCCGCGTTGGCGGCGACCTCGGCGAGGAGGTCGCGCACGTAGTGGACCTGCGCGAAGCGCTCGAGAATGGCGACGAAGCGCCGGTGCTCGCGCTGCGCGGCGTCGACGTCGATGATGTCGTCGTAGAGATAGTCGTCGCGGGTGGCGGGCGTGACGGCGAGGAGCTCGGGGCCCGGGGTGTGGACGAGCACCGCGCGGAGGCGTCCGATCTCGGAGGTGACATGGACGGGCATCGAGCGAAGATACTCCGGACGCGGGGGCGGCGGAACGAGCGGAGTGCGGCGCGGGGTGGGGCGCGGGGTTCGGCGCGGAGTGCGGCGCGGGTCGTCGGGGGTGTCGCTATGGCAAAGCGGGCGGGGCTGGCTTAACTTGTGAAGAATTTCACAAGGCTCTGCTCCGCCGTGAAGCGCATCGCCGAATCCACCGTCCGCCGCCTCTCGCTCTACCTCCGCTACTTGGAGGAATTCCAGAGGAATGGGCTCGCCACAATCTCCAGTGACGAGCTCGCCGCGCGTGGCGCGACGACCTCCGCGCAGGTGCGCAAGGATCTCTCCTTCTTCGGTTCGTTCGGCAAGCGCGGGCTCGGCTACTCGGTGCCCGAGTTGGCGAGTCGTCTCCGACGCATCCTCGGCTTGGAGCGCGAGTGGCGCGTGGTGATCATCGGCGCCGGTAAGATCGGCGCGGCGCTTGCGCAGTACGGCGGCTTCAGCCAGCGCGGCTTCCGGATCATCGCGTTGTACGACCAGGATCCCGCCAAGATCGGCAAGAAGGTGGACGGCTTTACGGTGCGGGCCGTGAGCGAGCTGGTGCGCGACAGCGCGCGGGAGCCGGCCGAGATCGCGGTAGTGACGGTGCCCGCCGCCGCGGCGCAGAAGGTGGTGGATGCGCTCGTGGCCGCGGGCATTCGCGCGATCATGAACTTTGCGCCGGTGCGGCTCACCGTCCCGGCGACGGTGGCCCTCAAGAACGTGAACATGGCGATGGAGTTGGAGGGGCTCACCTTCGCGCTCACGAACCTGGGCTGATCGCCTCGAGCGCGGCGAGGAGGCGCGCGAAGTCGGTGGGCGAGAGCACTTCGGGGCGGGCGTCGGGGGCGATCCCGGCGGCGGCGAGCAGCCGGTCGGCGGCGGTCGCATCCAGCGACGCGAGTGACCGCACGACCCGGCGCATCTGCTTTCGTCGCTGCGCGAAGGCCGCCTGCACCATGCGCCGGTAGCGATCCTCCCGCTCGGCCGGCACCTCCGGCGTCGCGCGCGGCGTGATCCGCACGACCGCGCTGTCCACCTTGGGCGGCGGCTTGAACGCACCACGCGGCACGGCGAACAGCAGCTCGACGTCGGCCAGCGCCTGCAGCGTCACCGAGAGTGCGCCGTATGTCTTCGATCCCGGCGGCGCCGCCATCCGCTCGGCGACCTCGCGCTGCACGAGGAACACGGCGCGCGTGGGCCGCGGCGCTCGCAGCGCGTGGAAGAGGATCGGCGTCGTGATGTAGTACGGCACGTTGCCCACGAGCGCGTACGGTCCACCGGCGAGCGCGCCGAGCTCGTGCTTGAGCACGTCGCCTTCGACGATCGCGACGTGCGCAAGTGCGGCGAACTGGTCGCGGAGCGACTGCGCGAGCGCGCGGTCGATCTCGATCGCCACGAGTCGCGCGGCGCGCGCGGCGAGCACCGCCGTGAGCGCGCCGCGGCCGGGGCCGACCTCGATCACCGTCTCGCGCGGGGTGAGCGCGGCGGCGTCCGCGATCCGCGTAAGGATCCGCGGATCGCTCAGGAAGTGCTGGCCGAAGCGCTTGAGCGCCGGCGGCTCCGCGCGGCTTCCGCCAACGCGGCGCCGGGGGCTCACGTCAGCTGCGCACGAGCACGACCGCGAGATCGTCGCGCTGCAACGCTTCGCCCGTGTGCTCGGCCAGCTCGTCGAATACGCGGCGGACGATCACCGTCGGGTGCTCGGTGCGATAGCGGCGGACGATCTCGAGCACCGGCTGCTCGCCGAGCCGAACGCCGAAGCGGTTGCGCGCGTCGGGCACGCCGTCGGTGAAGAGGAGCAGGAGATCGGCGCCGCGCATCCACGGGCGCTGGCGCGCGCTCGGCGTGGCCTCGACCATGCCGAGGGGCGGGTCGAGCGCGGGGAGCCGCTCCACCGCGCCCGCGGAGGACACATGATAGGCGTGCGGGTGGCCGGTGTTCGCGTAGCGGAGCGTGCCGGCCTCGCGGTCGATAATCCCGTAGAAGGTGGAGATGAACATCTCGGTGGTCGCGAGCTCCTCGCGCAGGGTGAAGAGCAGCGCGTTGAGCATCTCGCCCGGATCGGCGGCGGCCTGCGCGTGGATCGCCGAGGCGCTCATCGCGAGCGCCATGATGAGCGCCGCTCGGTAGCCGTGGCTCGAGACGTCGCCGATCATGACGCCGGTGCGCGCGCCGCCGAGGCGGAACAGATTGTAGAAGTCGCCGCCCACGCTCTCCGCGGGCATCACGCGCGCCGCCACCTGCGCCTCCGGCGCCACGACGTCCGCGCTCGGGAGCAGCTTCATCTGCAGATCGTGCGCGAGCGAGAGCTCCTGCACCAGCCGCTGCTGGCTGAGGGAGGAACGCACGAGCCGCGTGTTCTGGATCGCGGTGGCGATCTGCGTCGCGATCGCGGTGATGAGCTTTTGGTCGCCGGCGCTGAACGGCTGCGGCGTCGAACGGTCGGAGAGGTTCACGACGCCGAGCGGCTCGGTGCCGCCGGCGGGCATCGTCCACATGATCGGCACGGAGAGCATGAGCCCGCGTCGATAGAACGCCTCGGCGTCGCACGCCGCCGCCGGGTCCTCGTCCACCAGCATCGCGCGCTGCTCGCGGAAGACGCGCGCCGACACCGAGCACTCGTCGTGCAGCGCGATCGGCGGAATGTCGAGCACCGAGACGCCGAGCGCCGCCACCGTCTGCAGCGTGTCGGTGACGCGATCGTGCACGAGGATCGATCCGCGGCGCGCGCCCACGGTCTCCGAGATCTCGCGCAGGATGGTCGCGGCCGCCTCCTCGAGGGACACGGTGCGGCCGAGGATCTCCGTGATCGTGTAGAGGAGATTGATCTCCTCGTACCGTTCGGCGAGCTCGTTCGCCGCGTGCTCCACTTCGAGCGACGACTGCAGCGAGAGCGCGACCACCGGTAGGAGGAAGCGCGCGGAGGTCTCGAGCGGCACGCCGGGCGCGCGGCTCGGGCCCACCGCGAGCCACGCGTGCCGTTGGCCGGGCACGGGGGCGAGATACACCGGGCCGAAGGGCGACTCGATGACGGAGGCCGTCGCACCCGCCGCACCGAGGGGCGGGGTCCACCCGATGACGCCGACGGCGGGGAGCGCGGCGGCGATCCGGCGCGGCGGCCGCCCATTGTCGGCGAGCCATACCGAGGCCGCGCAGGTGGTCGCGTCCCGGAAGCCGGTGAGAACGGCCTCCAAGTCAGTCATGTCGGTGGAGCGTCATCCGGACCACGTTGCCGTGACTCGAGAAGCGCTCGAGCTGGTCCATCAAGCGGGTCATGAGGAAGAGCCCGCGTCCATCCTCGCGCTCGATGTTCTCCGGGCGCGTCGGGTCGATGAGCGACTCGGCGAGGTCGAAGCCGGCGCCCTCGTCCACGACCTCCAACACCAACCGCGCCGGGGAGACATCCGCCTTCACCTGCACCCTCGGGCCATCGCGCTCCCCGTTGCCGCGCAGGATCGCGTTCGAGAGCGCCTCGGTGAGCGCGACCGGAATGTTGAGCGCGCATTGCCGCGCGGTGAAGCGGAATTGCTCGCAGTGGCGCGCCACGATCTCGACCACCGACTCGATGTAGCGCACGTCGCTCGGGATCTCGAGCTCGAGCGCGACCCGAAGCCGGGAGGTGGCGACAGCAAGCGGCGATTCGGCGCGGGACGCGGAGCTCACGTGGAGAGTGGGGAAAAGGTTGTAGAGGGTGTCAGGAGGCTAGGACGATAGAGGGCGTGGACAGTGGCGAGAGGAGCATGGACGGGCGCGGCGGGTCGGGGCCCACTCGCGCGATGGGCGAAGCCCACAGCGCGGACAACGGCCCATCCCCTCTACGACAGCGAGTTCCTCCCGACTCATGGGGGAAGCTAGAACGACTGGAGCGCGCGCT
>JAYUMO010000153.1:0-4360 GCA_043762555.1 Gemmatimonadaceae bacterium
ACCCACGTGACCGTCGTACAAGAGCTCGGGCAGCCGAGTCTCACGGTCAGCATCGACCGGGCCAAGACGTCGCGCTACGGGATCAACGTCGACGACGTGAACGGGCTGATCGAGGCGGCAGTCGGCGGGAGCGCGGCGACGACGATCGCGCAGGGAGAGCGGCGCTTCGACCTCGTGGTGCGGCTGCGCCCGGAGTACCGGCGCACGCCCGAGGAGATCGGAAACATCCTGGTCGCCGCGCCGGGCGGCCAACGGATCCCGATGCGCGAGCTGGCGGACATCCGGCTCGCGAACGGCGCGTCGTTCATCTATCGCCAGGACAACTCGCGCTTCATTGGCATCCAGTACTCCGTGGAAGGACGCGATCTCGCGAGCGCGGTGCAGGATGCCGAGCGCGCGGCGGCCGCCAAGGTGAAGATGCCCCCTGGCTATCGCATCCGGTGGGGTGGCGAATACGAGGACTATACGGCATCGCGGAGTCAGCTTCGGTTTGTGCTCCCGCTCACACTGGTCCTCATCTTCCTCATCCTCTTCGCACTCTACAACAACTTCAAGTTCCCATTCATCACCGTGGCCGGAGTGGTGCTCTCGGGCCCGATCGGCGGGCTCTTCGCTCTCATGCTGACGGGGACGCCCTTCTCGGCGTCGTCCGGCATCGGATTCCTCGCCTTGTTCGGCGTCTCGGTGCAGACGGCGGTGGTGTACATCTCGTACGTGAACGAGCTACGGCGCGACGGGATGGGGATCGCGCAGGCCACGAGCGAGGCCGCGATGCTGCGCCTTCGGCCGATCATGATGACGGCGCTCGTCGCCGCCCTCGGGCTGCTTCCGGCCGCCCTTTCAACGGGGGTCGGCTCCGATTCACAGCGTCCCTTCGCGCTGGTGATCGTCGGCGGACTCTTCTCGCGGCTCCTGATCAGCGTCTTCCTGATGCCGGCGCTGTACAGCGTGGTCGCCCGCCCCGGGGACCGCCTCGAGGTGTAACGAACGGGCCCTCAACTTGCGCCCGGGACCCAAGCGCGCTAGCGTAGCCTGTCCAGCCCTCTCCAGCGTCAGCATGGCCGAGCAGCGAGCGATCACCGAACGGGAAGTACGCCGCGCCTCTCGCGAAGGCGCCAAGATCATCGACATCCGGGGCGCGATCATCACCCCCGGCGCTCGCACGGCGGCGCGCGAGCTGGGGATCCTGCTCACCGGCCCCGACACGATGACCACCGCGCCCCCGCGGCGCGCCTTCGGCCAGTTCGACCCCACTCCGGTTCACTTGGCGACGGTCGCGATCGGCTGCGATTCGGCCGGCGCTCGGCTCAAGGCGGACGTGACCGCCCGGCTCTACGAGATGCAGCACCGGGTGGCCGATCTGGCCGGCCCCGAGCGCCCTCCGAAGGATTCCCCCGACGCCGCTGCCGCCGTGGCGCGCGAGGTGGCCGACGGCCATGCGGAGTTCGGCATCGTGGTGGACGCCACCGGCGTCACCGCCTGCATCGCCGCGAACAAGGTGCGCGGCATCCGCGCCGCGGTCTGCCACGACGTCACGAGCGCCGCCAGCGCCCGGGAGCATGCGAACGCGAACGTGCTGGTGCTGGCGGGGGGCCTGATCGGGCCGCGATTGGCGGCGGCGATTGTCGAGACATTTCTCGGGCGGGAGTTCGCGGAAGCGCGGTATGGGGAGAAAGTGGGGAAGATCAGTGAGATGGAGAGAGGGAACGGCGGTCCGTAGTCCATAGTCCGTAGTCCATAGGGAGACAGTGGCGAGTTGGGGGGCGGCGTAACCCCTACTCGCCACTGTCTCCCTATGGACTATGGACTACGGACTATGGACTGCTTGTTGATTTGTCTGCTACCTTTCCCCCGCGATGAAAAAACAAGACGCCCTCGATTATCACTCCCAGGGCCGCCCGGGCAAGATCGCCGTCGTTCCCACCAAGCCGCTGAACAACCAGCGGGATCTCGCGCTCGCGTACACCCCCGGCGTCGCTGAGCCGTGCCTCGCGATCAAGGAAAATCCCGACGACGCGTACAAGTACACCGCGCGCGGCAACCTCGTGGCGGTCGTCACCAACGGCACCGCGGTGCTCGGCCTCGGCAACATCGGCGCGCTCGCGGGCAAGCCGGTGATGGAGGGGAAGGGGAATCTCTTCAAGCAGTTCGCGGATCTCGATGTGTTCGACATCGAGGTCGCATCCGAAAACCCCGAGGAGGTCATCCGCTTCTGCCAGCTGCTCGAGCCGACGGTGGGCGGGATCAATTTGGAGGACATCCGGGCCCCCGACTGCTTCCGCATCGAGGAGGAGCTGCGGCGCACGCTGCACATTCCCGTCTTCCACGACGACCAGCACGGCACCGCGATCATCTCCGGCGCCGCGCTGCTCAACGCCGTCGAGGTGGTGGGGAAGCGGCTCGAGGCGGTGAAGGTGGTCTTCTCCGGCGCCGGCGCGGCCGCGATCGCCACCGCGGAGCACTACGTGCGGCTCGGCGTGAAACGCGAGCACATCACGCTCTGCGACCGGCACGGCGTGGTGTACGCCGGCCGCGACGGGGAGGTGGACAAGTACAAGGGCGCCTTCGCGCGCAAGACCAAGGATCGCACGATCGCCGACGCGCTCGCGGACGCGGACGTCTTCGTCGGCCTGTCGGTGGCCGGCGCCGTCACCGGCGAGATGCTCGCGAAAATGGCGAAGAACCCGATCGTCTTCGCGCTCGCGAACCCGGTGCCGGAGATCCTCCCCGCCGAGGTGCGCGCGGCGCGCCCCGACGCGATCATCGCCACCGGGCGCAGCGACTATCCGAACCAGGTGAACAACGTGCTCGGCTTCCCCTTCATCTTCCGCGGCGCGCTCGACGCGCGCGCGACGCAGGTGACGGAGGAGATGAAAATGGCGGCCACGCGCGCGCTCGCGGCGCTCGCGCGCGAGCCGGTGCCCGATTCGGTGGCGCGGCTCTACGGGCTCTCGCACGTCGAGTTCGGCCCGGACTATCTGATCCCCTTCCCCTTCGACCCGCGCGTGCTCCTTTGGGTGGCGCCGGCGGTGGCATGGGCCGCCGTCGCGAGCGGCGTCGCGAAGGACTTCGTCGATCTCGACGAGTACCGCTCGTCGCTCGAAGCGCGGCTGGGCCGCGCGCGCGGCATCATGCGTGGGATCATCAATCGCGCGGTCCAGGATCCGCGGCGCGTCGTCTTCCCCGAGGGGGAGGATGCGCGCATCATCCGCGCCGCGCGCATCCTGGTCGACGAAGGGATCGCCGAGCCGATCCTGCTCGGGAATAAGGAAGTGATCGGGCGCGTCGCCGCGGCGGCCAAGATCGCGCTCGAGGGGATCACGCTCGAGGATCCGCAGGCCTCCACCCGCCGCGACGCGTACGCCACCTATCTCTGGCAGCGGCGGCAGCGGAAGGGGATGAGCATCGGCGAAGCGCACCAGCGACTGCACAACACGAACTACTTCGGCAGCGTCATGGTGGCCCTCGGCGACGCGCACGCGCTCGTGTCGGGGCTCAATCTCCACTACCCGGAGACGATCCGCCCCGCGCTCGAGGTGATTGGCGCACACTCCAAGGCCGGGCTCGTCAGCGGGCTCTACATGCTCGTGTTCGAGAAGCACGTCGTCTTCTGCGGCGACACGACGGTGAACATCGATCCGACCGCGGAGCAGCTCGCGCAGATCGCCTATTCCGCGGCGCGCCTGTTGAAGACATTCGGCATCGAGCCGCGCGTGGCGATGCTCTCGTTCTCGAACTTTGGCTCGGTGCGCCATCCGGAGGCCGAGAAGGTGGCCAAGGCCGTGCAGCTGCTCCACCAGCGCGACCCCGCGCTTATGGTGGATGGCGAGATGCAGGCCGATACCGCGCTCGACGAGGAGAAGCTGCGGGCGATGTATCCGTTCAGCACGCTCACCGAGGCCGCGAACGTGCTCATCTTCCCCAACTTGAGCGCCGGGAACATCGCGTACAAGTTACTCCATCACTTGGGTGGGGCGACCGCGATCGGCCCCATCCTGGTCGGGATGCGACTGCCCGTGCACGTGCTCGAGGCGGGATGCGACGTGCAGAGCATCGTGAACATGGCGGCGGTGGCCGTCGTGGACGCGCAGTCGCGCAAGTGACAGTGCACCCGATGCGCGAGGCCCCCGTCGGGCTCGACGAGCAGGGGCTCGCGCCGAAGGGTCGCGTCCATTGGAACTTCGTGACGCCGATGCTCGTGCAGGCGGCGGTGCGCCGCGGCGAAGGGGAGCTCGCCGACATGGGTCCCTTCGTCGCCATCACCACGCCGCACACCGGCCGGTCGCCAAACGACAAGTTCGTGGTGCGGGAGCCGGGTACCGAGCAGGACGTGGACTGGGGGACGGTGAACCAGCCGATC
>JAYUMO010000154.1:0-1869 GCA_043762555.1 Gemmatimonadaceae bacterium
CCCGCGCCCGCCGTGCGGTCGCCGCACCCGGTGTTCGTTTACCTCGGCCGGCTCAAGCGCTACAAGAGGGTGGACCTGATCATCCGCGGATTCGCGGCGATGGCGCATCCGGCCGCGCGGCTCCTCATCGCCGGCACCGGCGACCATCGTCCCGCCCTCGAGGAGCTCATGCGATCGCTTGACCTCGGCGACCGGGTGAAGTTTCTTGGGTTCGTGACCGACGCGGAGAAGCTCGCCCGGCTCCGCCAGGCGTGGGCGCTGGTGTTCACGTCGCCCAAGGAAGGGTGGGGGATCACGAACTTCGAGGCCGCCGCGTGCGCGACGCCGGTGATCGCTTCCGATTCGCCGGGGCTGCGCGAATCGGTGCGGGATGGCGAGACCGGGTTCCTCGTGCCGCACGGCGACGTCGCGGCGCTCGCGGCGGCGCTCGGCCGCCTCGCGAGCGAGCCGGCGACGGTGGCGAAGCTCGGCGCCGGCGGCCGCGTCTTCGCCGAGCGCTTCTCGTGGGAGCGGGCGGCGTCGGAAACGGAGGAGCACCTGCGGTCGATCGCGCTCGCCTAGCTCACCAGGAGGTTCCGCGTGGAGATGACGGCATGAAGCCCGCGTTCACGGTCGGCCGGCTGTTCGAGATGATGCGCGAGCCGCTGCAGCTCGAGCTCATCGGCGACGACGTCGGCCTCCAGCGCGAGATCATGACCAGCGAGGTCTCGAGCCCCGGCCTCGTGCTCGCCGGCTACGTGGAGCGTTTCCCGGTGCAACGCGTGCAAGTATTCGGGCAGACGGAGATCACCTATCTCGTGTCGCTCCCCGCCGCCGAACGCCGGCGCGTGCTCGAGCTCTTCTTCTCCTTCGACGTCCCGTGCGTGGTGGTCACGAAGGGGCAGGAGATCCCGGAGGAGATGCGCGAGCGCGCGGCGGCGCGCGGCGTGCCGATCCTCCGCACCGCGCTCACCACGTCCGATTTCTACCAGAAGGTGAAGCCGGCGATCGCCGACGAGTTCGCTCCCTCCACGACCGTGCACGGCTCGCTCGCCGACGTCTACGGCGTCGGCTTGCTCTTCGTGGGGCAGAGCGGGATCGGGAAGTCGGAGTGCGTGCTCGATCTCGTCGAGCGCGGGCACCGCTTGGTGGCGGACGATCTCGTGATCGCGTCGCGCCGCGGGAGCGACATCATCATCGGCCGCGGCCACGAGATGCAGCGCCACCACATGGAGATCCGCGGCGTCGGCGTCATCGACGTCCCGTCGATCTTCGGCGTCCGGGCCGTGCGGCAGCAGAAACGGATCGAGGTCATCGTCCAGCTCGAGGAGTGGGACAAGACGAAGGGGGTGGACCGCACCGGCCTCGACAGCGCCGCCGGCGACATCCTGGGCGTCGAGCTGCCGAAGGCGGTGATCCCGCTCAACCCCGGGAAGAACATCACCGTCGTCGCCGAAGTGGTCGCGATGAACCACCTGCTCAAATACAGCGGGGTGAACGCGGCCGAGGTGTTCAACGACCGGCTCATCGCGCGCATGCGCGCGGCGGCGGACCTGCGACGCTATCTGGCGGAAGACGATGAGTGATCACCCCGCCGCGATCGTGCTCGCCCACGGCACGCTCGCCGAAGGGCTGGTCTCGGCGGTGGAGCGCATTAGCGGGCGGGGTGCGCGGCTCCTCGCGCTGTCCAACGACGGGTTGAGCGGCGCCGATCTCGCGGCCCGGCTCCGGGAGACGATGGACGCCACCGGAGCGCGCGTCGTCTTCACCGACCTGCCCGCGGGCAGCTGCAACACCGCGGCGTTGCGCGCGGTGCACGAGCGCGAGGGGGCCGTGCTCGTGATGGGCGCGAACCTGCCCGCGCTCCTCCACTTCGCGATGCACGACGAG
>JAYUMO010000155.1:0-2786 GCA_043762555.1 Gemmatimonadaceae bacterium
ATCTCGATCACCGAAGCGGATTTCAAGTGGGAGGGCCGATCGGTCCTCCACGACAAGAACCGTGCGGAGAGTCTGCCCTGGGTGTTCTACAAGGATGGCGTGCGTGAGGTGACGATCATGCAGGGGGTGGAGAAGGAGGAGATCGTCGACCTGCTCGAGATCATGCAGCGGGTGCGCAAGGCGGCGCCGCAGGAGGATGATCTGCTCACGCTGCTCTGGGAACAGGAGTTCACTTTCCTCCGCTATCGCTTCGTGGACCTCGCCTTCGACGCGGTCGCGGCGATCGAGCCGAGCGCGGCGGCCGCCGAGACGCGGCAGCTGCCGCTCAACGAGGTCCGGCGCGAGGTGGAGGAGGCGCCGGCGGAGCCGGAGGCGAAGAAGCGCGCCGGCATGGTCAGCATGGAGGATCTCGACGCCACCCTCTACTTCCTCGACGAGAAGGAAGTGGAGTATCTCCGCACGGCGCTGGCGGGCGAGAGTCACCTCGATCTCGAGCGTGATGTGCTCGCGATCCTGCTCGACATCTTCGAGGTGCAGGGGGACACGAAGGTGCGCGAGGAGGTGCTCGGCATCCTCGAGGCCTTCCTGCTGCACCTGCTCCCGTTGGGGCACTACGGCAGCGTGGGGTACCTGCTGCGGGAGACGGCGGTCGCGCTCAAGCGCGCGCCGGCGCTCCCGCCCGTCCTGGCCGACCGGATGCGTCGGCTGCCGGCGCGACTCAGCGATGCGGCGATCCTGCCGCAGCTGCTCCAATCGCTCGACGATTCCGAGCGGATCCCGCCGCAGGAGGAGCTCGACGCGCTCTTCGGTGAGCTGCATCAGGGGACGCTCGCGACCGTGCTCAGCTGGCTGCGGCAGGCGCAGAACCCGCGGCTCCGCGAGGCGCTGGAGCGGACGGCCGGGCGTCTCGCGTCGGCGAACGTGGGAGAGATGCTGAAGCTGATCGCGAGCGAGGATGAGATGGTGGCGGTCGAGGCGATCCGGCGCGCCGGCGAGCTCAAGGCGCAGGCGGCGGTGACGTCGATGTCGAAGGTGCTCCAGACCGGTACGCCCGCGCTCCGCCAGGCGGCGTCGACCGCGCTGGCCGAGATCGGGTCGCCCGGCGCAATGCGGCTGCTTGAGAACGCGCTCAGCGACGCCGATCGGGAGGTCCGGATCACCGCGGTGCGCGCCGTCGCCGCGCAGGGGCACCGCGCGGCCCTGCCGCGCTTGGAGGCGGTCGTGAGCGGGAAGGCGCTCAAGGAGGCCGACCTCACGGAGAAGAAGGAGTACTTCGAGGCGTTCGGCGTGCTCGCCGGCGCCGCGGGGGTCGCGCCGCTCGATGCGATCTTGAACGGTCGCACTTTCTTCCGCCGGCGGATGGGATCGGACATCCGCGCCTGCGCGGCGCATGCGCTCGGCCGTATCGGCACCGACGATGCGCTCAGCGCCTTGCAGCGCGCCGAGAAGGACAAAGACGTGCGGGTGCGGAGCGCGATCAACAAGGCCCTGCGCGGAGCGGGCATGTGAGCGCCGCGAGCACCGGCACGTTTACCGCGCAGCACGCCGCGGCGCCGGTGGCTGAGCGCGGCAGCGACTCGTACGTCCGCAAGGCGGGGCGGGACCTCCTGCTCGCGATCTACGGCGCGCTGCGCACGGTGAAGCTGTATCCGCCCGACAATCCGGTGGTGCAGAAAACAATGGATGAGATCCTGCGACTGGTCCAGGACTTTGTCCGGGTGGAGCACGAGCTCGAGCTGCGCGTGTCCGGGGAATTCCTCTTCGTCAATGCCACGCGTCTCCGGCTGGACCTCGACAACTACGCCAGCTTCAGCCGCATCATCAACGTGTTTCGGGAGGCCGGGGTCGGGCTGTGCCGGGTGCGCGAGACGTGCACGACGCGCGATTGGGTGGTGTTCCTCAATCTGATCCAGGCGGGCAGCGGCGAGCCCGAGGCGCGACTCGAGCAGATGGAGGCCAAGCTCGTCGAGGCGAAGGTGACGACGATCGAGATCGGGCCGCCGTCCGAGGTTGACGAAGCGATCCGTCAGAAGTCGAAGGAGGCCGCCAAGCGCACCTATTCCCAATCGGTGTCGGTGACGAAGGACGTCATCAACTCGGTGCGCATGGGGAAGAGCCCGAACATCAAGAAGATCAAGCGCGTGGTGCAGGGGATCGTGGACCAGATCCTCAACGAAGAGACGTCGCTCATCGGCCTCACCACGCTCCGCGACTACGACGAGTACACGTTCACTCACAGCGTGAACGTCTGCATCTTCTCGGTGGCGCTGGGCCGCAAGCTCGGGCTCTCGCGGCTGCAGCTCTACGATCTCGGGGTCGCGGCGCTCATGCACGATATCGGCAAGTCCCGCATCCCAGTGGAGGTGCTGAACAAGACCGAAGCGCTCACCGAGGATGACTGGCAGATGATCTGCCACCATCCGTGGCTCGGCGTGCTCCAGCTCTTCCAGATGCGCGGGCAGAACGACGTGCCCTTTCGCGCGATGATCGTGGCGTTCGAGCATCACAAGAAGACCGATCTCACTGGCTATCCGAAGCACATCCGCGAGCGGCAGATGAGCATGTACAGCAAAGTGGTGGCCGTCGCGGACTCGTTCGACGCCGCGACCTCGCGCCGCGTCTACCAGACGACGCCCCTCACCCCCGCCGATGTGTTGCAGGAGATGCGCGTCAATCCGCGCCGCGGAATGGACCAGGTGCTCGTGAAGGCGTTCATGAGCCTCGTCGGCCACTATCCGGTGGGCACGCTGGTCGTGCTCGATACGTTCGAGCTCGCGCTCGTGCAC
>JAYUMO010000156.1:0-10123 GCA_043762555.1 Gemmatimonadaceae bacterium
CGGAACTTGGCGAACTGCTTGGCGCGCCGTTCGGCGCGGGCATCGCGGCCGCGGAGCACGTCAGCTCCCCGGCGCGCCGGCGCCGCGCGACCGCGTGCCGAGCGAGATGCCGGTGAAGTGCGAGAGCTTCAGCCGCTCGAGCACGTGCACGATGTCGTCGTAGCTCACGTCGTCGTTCGGGATCACCAGCACGTCGCTGTTCTGCGGGTACTTGGCGCGGATGCCCGTCATCAGCTCCTGCAGCGCCGCGAGTCCCGCGGAATCGAGGCCGTTGATCTGCCGCTTGAAGCCCCCTTCCTCGCTGTGCTCCACGAGCAGCTTGCCGTTGTCCACCCGCACCGTGAGGAGAAGATTGAGCACCTCCTGCTCCGACTTGAGCTTGGCCAGCTCCTCGGGGGTGGTGACGACCGCCGGCGGCAGCGTGAGATCGAAGCTCGTGAGCGCCGCCGTCTCCGCGTTCTGCAGCGTGAGCAGCGAGAAGAAGACGATGGACGTGAGGATGTCCACCAACGGCACGAGATTGATGCTCCCGTGCGCCGTGAGCGGCGCCGCTTCCTTGCGCCGGTTCCTGGATCGGTGGAAGAGTGAGGCCATCCGAGGTCAACTCACGTCGAGAGGTACCTACAGAGACGCCCGCCGCTGCCGCCCTCGCACAACAACACGCACGGGAGGCGCCGCCGGGACGCCGGCTACCGGTGTCCGATGCGGACGTCCGGCCGGTCGATGAGCGCGTTGATCAAGCGCACCTGGAACTCGTCCACCTGCTCGATGATCCCCTCCGCCTGGCTCACCAGATACGCGTGCACCATCGTGAGCGGGATCGCCGTGGCGAGACCGAAGCCGGTGGCGTAGAGCGCGATCGAGATGCCCTTGGCGAGCTCGCCGCTGCGCGCCGCCGCCGACGCGAAGCCCACCGACGCGAAGGCATGCTGGAGGCCGACGATCGTGCCGAGGAGCCCGATGAGGGTGGCGACGTTGGCGAGCATCGGGAGATAGTGCAGCCGGCGCGTGAGCCGCGGCAGCACCGCGAGCGCCGCGGCGTCGGCCACGTTCTGCAGGTCGGCCTCGTCGCGGCTCCGGCTGCGCAGGATCAGCATCCCCATGTCCGGGAGCACCGCGTTCGACTGCTGGCAGAGCTTGATCGCATCCTCGGTCTTCCCCGCCCGCACGAGCTGGATGATCCGCTCGATGAAGGCGCGCCCGTTGATCTGGGAGCGGACGACGATCGTGTAGAGCCGTTCGAGGAAGACGGCCAGTCCGATCACCGCCACGACCAGGATCGGATACATGATCGGCCCGCCGGCCTGGAAATACTGGATGAGGTTCATCGAGGTGGATCCTCCAGGAGATTGCGATCGCGCATCGTAGACATGGTGGGCGTCATCCGCGGGGTGGCTTGGGATAGAGCGGGCTCGGGGTCGTGTCGGACTTGACCGCGGGTCGTGGCTTGCCGAGGGTATTCACTTCGCGCTGCAGCGAATCGAGGCGCACCTTCCGGAAGAGGAGCTCGCGGCGGATCGACTCGATCTCGGCAAGCCGGGCCGCGTACGCCGCGGAATCGGCCGCCGACATGTGGACCCCGCGCGGCCCCGTCGGGATCGGACCGAGCTGACTCTGCATCGCTTCATTCTGGTGGAGCGACGCCTCCAGCGAATCGAGCCGCGCGCGGCGCATCGCCAGCTCGCGGCGCATCGCCTCGATCTCGGCCGCGCTCGCGCCGGTGGGTGCCGCGCGGCCCGCGCGCCCGGCCGCATCCTCCGCACCGGCCGCGCCCGCGGCCACTGCCACTCCGCCAGCCCGCGCCCCGCCGCGCGCCAACCCCGCGGCGGTCGTGTCGATCGGCAGCTGGCCGGCCAACTGGTTCGCGGGCGCGATCGCGTACGGCGACGACACGGCGGGCCACGCGCCCGACGCCATGACGGCGTTGGGCAGCGCGGCCGGTTCGTAGGTGGGTACCTCCCGCGGCCGGACGGTCACCACCTGCGGCGTGGGCGCCTGGCCACGGATCTCGATCGCCTGGCCGGGTTTTTTCTTCTCCGGCGGCGGCTGCCCCTGCGCGCGCGCCGGCGCGCCGGCCGCCGCGAGCAGCGTCAGCACGACGAGGCCGGTGCAGAAGGAACGCGGCCACCACGTTGTCGTCATCGGTCGCTGTCTCATCGGCCGCCTCCCGACGACGCCGGGGACGCGTCCACCTTCCCCTCGAGCGCCGCCTTCGCGCGATCCACCCACGCGTTGGTGAAGTTCTCCTGCGCCGCCTTGTCCACGAGCGCCTTCCAGAGCTTGTTCGCCGACTGGTAATATTGCTCCGCCTGCCGCGCCGCGCCCGCCTGCGCCCCCGCGCTCTCCTCGGGGCTCAGGTCCTTGGGCAGCGTCACGTTGGCCAGGAAGTTGCCGTACTCCCACTGCGCGAGCCCCGCATAGTAGCTCGCCGCGGCGACCCAGACCGGTGAGCCGGTGGCGATCGTCTTCGTGAGATCCACCGAGATCTTGGTGAGCAAGTCCTTCTTCGGCTTCGAGAGCCGCGCGACGCCGGCTTTCGTCAGGTTCCCCTTGTGCGGGATGACGAGCGCCATCGCCTGGTACCTCGGCCACTGCGCCTGCGCCACCCGGAATGCCGCCTGGCCGGCCCGCGCCGCGCACTCCGCCTTGAGCGGAGCGGACGGATTCACGCACAGTCTCGCGAGCTCCGCGTCGGCGGCCGTCGAGGCGCCGGTGGCCTTGAGCAGCGCCACGCGCTCGGCGTTCGCGGCCGGCGTGCGCGTGTCGCGCGGGAAGGTCTGGGCAAAGGCGCCGTAGGCCCGCGCGGCGTTGGCCGAGTCCCCCGCCTGCAGGTAGCCCGCCGCGGCGTTGTACTGCGCGTCGGCGGCGCGCTTGTCCTTCGGGTAGGCCCGCGCGAAGCGCTCGTACGCGTCGGCCGCGTCCTTGGGCTTGGCGAGCGAATCGAGGTCCACCGCGATCTTCACCATCGCATCCGCGCGGCCGGGCCAGGTGGGCTGCTCCTTCACCAGCAGCTGGAGCGCCACCACCGCGCTGTCGCGAAGCCCAAGGTCGGCGAAGAGCTGCGCCTGCAGCGCCTGGTACTGCACTTTGTACTTGTACGTGGGGTACTGGCTCACCAACCGCTGGGCCAGCGCGAGCGCGCGCACGCGGTCGGCGCGGGACGCGGTCGTATCGTGACCGGCGCGCGCCACGCTGTCGGCGAGCATGTACGTCTCGACGGCGTTGCGCAACGCGTCCGGCGCCTTCTCCGACTTGGGGTTGCGGTCGGCGAAGGCGACGTACACCTCCTCGGCGGCACGGCTGTACTGCCCCGCCTTCACGAGCGAATCGCCGAAGGTCACCGCGGCGCCGTTCCGGATGCGCGTGATCGAGTCGGCGAGCGACTTCTTCCCCGCCGTCGCGGCGAGTGCGCCCGCCGTCTCCCACTGCGCCTGCGCCGCGGTGTAGTTCCCCCCCTTGTAGAGTGCGTCGGCGATCAGCTTCTGGGCCGTGGGGACGTACACGTCGGTGGGATAGCGGGCGACGTAGGCGCGGAAGGTGGCCTCCATCACGTCCCAGCGCTGCGACTCGGAGGCGCGCTTCCCCTTCGCGATGAGCGCCGTCTTGGCCACCGGGCTCTGCGGGAAGGCCTTCACGTACTGCTCCACGCTGGCGAAGAGGGAGTCCTGTCCCGCGCGGTCGTTCGCGACGCCGCGTGCGCGCGCCGAATCGTACGCGACGATCGCGTCCTGTCCCGCTTTGTCCGCGATCTTGGGGTCGCTGAAGTAGAAGAAGCCGGCGAGCGAGTAGTCCTCCCCCGCCGCCAGGAAGTCGCCGGCGCCGAAGAAGGACTCGCCCGCGTAGAACGCCATCACTTGCGCGCTGTCCCGGCTCGCGAACTCGGTGACGTAGCGGGAGTACAGCTCCGCCGCGCTCGCGAAGCGAGCCTTTTTCACCGCCGGATCCTTCTCCTTCTTCCGCTGGGCCTGCGACAGTGCGTACTCCGCGCTCTGGCGCAACGCCCGTTCGCGCATCGTCGTCGCCTCGGGGGCGAGCGCCGGATTCGCCTTGCCCCACGTGGTGCGCGGCGCGAAGGAATCCACCAGCATCAGCCGCGAATCCTGCGCTTTGTCGAACTCGAGGAGCCGATTCTGATAGATGTCCACGATGTCCTGCTGCATCGCGAGCGCGCTGGAATCGGTGGGCGCCTTGCGCTGGATCTCCTGGTACGCCGTCACCGCCTTGCCGAAGTCGCCCTGGTCGCGCAGGCTGGCCGCGAGGCGGCGGAGCACGATGAGCTCGAGGGTCGGCGCGGCCGCGGGATGCGCCGCGAAGTAGCTCTGAGCCGCCGCCGCGCCGCCCACCTGCGTGAGCGAGACGGCGAGGTAGTCGATCGTCTCGCGCCGCAGGCCGAGCCGCGCCTGCTGGGCGGGGGTGAGAGCATCGTACTCGGTGATCAACCGGCCGAAGACCTCCACCGCCTGCGTGTACTCCGGCTGGCCCGTCTTCGTCGCCTGATTGTAGTACGACCAGCCCTGCTTGTAGAGCGCGAGGAAGTAGATGTCCCCGCCGGGCGGCGCGGTGTGCGTGGCGCTGTCGTAGGCGACGGCGGCCTGCACGAAGAGCGCGCGCCGCGCATCGCCGCGCGCCCGCGTCGCGAGCTCGAAGTCGGCGTCGCCGAGGCGGAAGAAGGCCTCGGGCCGAAAATGGGAGGTGGGGCGCGCCGTCACCATCGCGAACATCTTCACGGCGTCGGCGAACCGTTGGTCGGCGCTCAGGAGCGTGCCGACGGTGTAGGCCGCCGCGTCGAGGCGGTCGAAGCCGGGGTACTTGGTGATGAGCTCCTCGTAGCGCGCGATCGCCGGCGCGTACTCCGGGCGGTCGGGAGCGCCCGCCCCTTCCGAGGCCGCGCGCTGCGCGACGGCGAATTGCTCGTCGGCGCGCCGGATGAGCAGCTCACCCAATTGGAAGAGCGCCTCCGGGCGCATCGGGCTCGCGGGATATTTGGTCACGAACGCGGTGAGCTTCGCGATGGCGGTGTCCAGCGGCGCGGCGGCCGGCGGGGCGCCGGGGCTGCGCGCGAGCTGCGTTGCGGTCGCTCCCTGCGCCGGCTGCGCCCCTTGGCCCGTCGCGCGAGCGACGAGCACAAACACAAGCAGGAGCGCGGCGGTGGTCACCGCGACGAGCGGGCGAAGTTTGTGGGCGCGCATCGCGCTACCGCTCCGGCGCCGGTGCGGCCGCGGGCGCCGCGGCCGATTCGGTCGCCTTCGCCTCGACGGCGACGAAGAATGCCGCGCTCGCCGAGCCATAGTCGGCGGCCTCGCGGCTCCGTTCGAGCGCCTCGACCATCTGCGCCGCGCGGGCGCGCAGCTCCTCATTCACGAGCGACACCATCCGCTGCTCGGCTTCCTGCCGCTGCTGCTCGGCCACCGTCAGCGCGCGGCGCGCCGCGCGCGTCGGGTCGCTCTCCGTGGCCTCCATCCGGGCGAGGTCGACCGTCACGAGCGTGGCGTTCGCGACCAGGAGTTGCTGTCCCTGCGTGGAGGACGAGCGCGCGCGCACCAGCCGCACCGCGATCGAATCGCGCAGCCCGAACACGGGGTGCAGCTTGATCGCCGAGTCGGCGCCGCGCCGGATCTTCTCGGCGAGCTCCCGGTAGATGCCGGCCGTCTGGATCTCGGTGGCGAGGACCTCCCGGTCCGTGGCGTCGGCGATCGTGCTGAGCGAGGCGCGCAGGCTGTCGAGCGTGTGGAGATTGTGCGTCGCGCTCGCGCGCGTGTTCGACGTCTGCCGGTCCATCGCATCCCGCAGCATCTGGCGCGCGGCCACGAGCCGCCGAGACATCACATCCTGCGAATCCGAGGTCGTCGCGATCTGGCGGCTCTGCTCGTTCAGGTTCGCGGACCCTTCCACCACCAACAGCTGGAGGTTCTTGAGCGCCGCCACGCGCATCGCGCGATCGCCCAGCGCCATTCGCAGGCGGAACTGCGCGACGGCCGCGGCGAGATCAGCCGCGAGCAACGCCTGGTCGCTCACCAGGTAGTCGGCGTAGGCTCTCGGCGACGAGGCGGCCGTGTAGAAGACGCGCTGCGGGACATCGGGGGAGAGCGTCGGGGCGATCGCGGCGAATCGCGCCTGCACATCGCCCACCGTGAGCATCGTGGGCGGCGTCGTGTCGGCGAGCGCGGGCGGCGGCGAGGCGTTGAACGCCGCCATCACCACCGACCCTTCGGCCCCGGCATCCGGCGCGAGCATCAGCGCCTTGCCGGTCTCGGCGTCGCGCACGTAGATCGCGCCCGCGGCACGCGCCGCCACCAACGCCGACGCCGCCTGCGCCGCGGCCGCGTTCAGGTGCCCCCGCATCGCGGCGATCTCGGTGGTGAGCGAATCCGCCGCCTGCGCGAAGTAGGGCTCCGCGCTCGCGGCGTGGTGCTGCTCGAGCAGGATCTGCCCATGCATCAAACGCGCCTCGTCGCGCCCCGGGAGCTGGGGCCAGCGCACGGCGTACTCGCCGAAGAGCGCCGCCGAGGAATCGAACTGTCCGGCGCGATAGAGCGACCACGCGCGCGCCAGCATCGCGTCCGGGCCGAGCCCGCCGTTCGCGGATACTTGCGCCGCGAACTGCGCCGCCACCGGGTACTGCGCCGCCTGGTAGGCCAGTTGCGCAGCCGCCAGGCGCACCTGATCGGCGAAGGGCCCGGTGGCGTTCGCTACGAGCGGCTGCAGCGAGTCGAGGGCCGTCCCGGCGCGTGATGGATCGCCTTGCGCCGTCGCCAGGGCATCCATGTAGCGCGCGTAGGGGACGTAGGCCGGATTACCGCCCGCGATGACCGCCGCGTCGCTCGCGCGCGCCGCCGGGAAATCGCCGGCCCGGTACGCCGCGAGGCCGACCACGAATTCCGCGAGCGAGGCATCGGGCGTGCCCGTCGCCTTCGCCGCCTGCGCGCGCGCCGACGCGAGATCGCCGCGGCGGTACGCGTCGAGCATCAACTGCATTTGGACCACGGCCACGTAGCGCCCGGTGGGCGCGAGGATGAGCAGCTGTTGCGCCACGGTCTGGAACGCCGAGGAGAGGCCCAGCCGGAAGTACGACTCGGCGAGCAGGAAGAGCAGGTCCTCGCGGGTATGGCGATCCGCGGTCGGATCCTGCCCCACGGGCGTCGGCGAGAGGGCGAGCCATTCGAGGCGGCTGAGCGCGGTGAGGGGCCGGTCGGAGACCAGATCGAAGAGCGCCGCGCGCACCTCGGCGTCCACGCCGCGCGCCTGGTCCGGCGCCGGCACCACCGCGGTGACGAGCGTCGACGACGACGTGGGAGCGGTCGCCTGGATGGTGTCGGCGGCCGCCAGCGGCTTCGCCGGAGGCGGGGGCGCCGGCTTCGCGGTCTTCGCGGTCTTCGCGGTCTTCGCCGGCTTCTTCACCGCCGGCGTCGGAGGCGGCGTCGCCGGCTGTTGCGCGGCGAGCGGCGCCCCGACCCCGAGGACGATGGCCGCCAAGAGTGCGCGAAGGAGCATCGGCAAGCGCCGCGACGTCAGGGCGTGGTGCCTTGGCTCGTCCACGTGGACGATGCCAACCGGCCGTCCTTCACGCTGAATTGCACGTACGTGACGAGATTCGCGGTCGTCTGCACGTTCAGCGCCGACGAGAGCGACTGACCGCCGACCGTCGCCTGCACGCGCACGGTGTGCACCGTGGGCAGGATCTCGGACCGGTAGAGCTCGTCTACCGCGCCATGCTGGAGTGCGGCGGTGGCGTTCGCGGAGTACAGGCGCGTGGCCGCCACGGCGTCATCGATCTGCAGCTCGCCGCCGCTCACCGAGCCCTGGGGCGCCGAGTCCGCGCGGAAGAAGACGACGAGCGTCGCGCCCGACCGCTTCTTGACGGCGTCGCCCAAGGCGACCATCCGGTCGCGTTGCGCGTTCATGTTCGACTGCGCCTGCGCGAGGATCGCATCGAGCTGCAACAGCGCGGCCAGGTCGCCGCTCAAGAGCAGCTCCTCGGCGCGCGCGACGGTGGACCGGGCGAGCACGTTGTCGATGCGCGACTCGAGAGCGACGCGCTGCGCGCGGACCACGCCGAGCGAGTCCTGCGTCTCCTGCAGGTCCTTGAGGAGCGTCGCGCGCTTCTCGTCGTAGGCCTTCTGCATCGTCGCCGAATCCGTCCCCTGCGCCCGGAGCGCGGCGGGGAGGATCAGCACCGACGCCACGACGCCGAGGATCCGCGGCAGGGTCATGATCTTCGCACCCAGGGCCCGGGTCACTTCGGCGGTTTCGGCGGCGCGGCGTTCTGCTCGAGCTTGGTCAACCGTTCCTCGAGCAGCCGCAGCGCCTCCTTTTCCTGCCGCAGCGCCTGCTCGGCGGCGGCGCGCCGCTGCTCGAGCTCGAGCAGATTCTGCGCCTCGTACCGCTGGATCTCCAGCTCGAGGGCGGCGATCCGCTGCTGCCGCACCGTGATCTCCTGATGCAGCGCCTGCACCTGCCGCGTCAATTGCGTCTGCTGCTGTTGCAGGTAATCGCCTTGCACCACGCCGAGCGCGTTGCTCTGCCAGGAGAGCGTGAAGGCGAACTTGCTGTAGTTGTAGAGCTGTGCCGCGGCGCCGGTGTCGGCGGCGCCCGGGAAGAGATTCATCCAGTAGAGGCCGAGCCGCAGCCCGCGCCAATCGTAGTTCGCGCCCACGTTCCACTGCCACGCGTTCTGCTCGAGCATGAACGAGAGCGTGCTCTTCTGGTTCGGATAGAGATCCAACTTGATCCCGCCGAAGAGGCCGCCCGTCGCCTGGTTCGCGTACTGCTGTCCGAGGCCACCGTCATTGGTGAAGAGGCCGTTCCCGTAGCCGAGCGACACGCTGAGATTCGTGCGCCCCCAGCTGTTCTTGATCTCATGGAGCGTGAACGATTTCGTGATCACGCCGAACAGCGTCATCGCGGTCTGGAAATTCTGGTGGAGCGAGTCGGGGTCGTGCACCGCGCCGCCCGAGGGGGCGGGGAAGAGCTCGTAGCCGATGGTGTAGCGGTCCACGTGCGTGTAGGGCCCCACGTTCCGGATGCCGAACGCGAGGCTCGGGATCCAGTGCTCCGCCCCCGTCTTGCCGCGGTTCTCCTCTTCGTCCAGGACGAGACCATTCGCGAAGAAGCCCCACTCGGGATTGTCCGAGTAGATCGCGAAGCCCATCTCGAAGCGGCCCCAGAGCGACAGCGCGAGCGCGCCGTTGGTGTTGAGCCCATTCAGGTAGGAGAGCGACGACGAGCCCTGCGCGCTGTTGAAGGTCTGCCCGGAGAAGGACAGCGCGAAGTCGCCCGACACCGGCGCCACCCAGGCGACCGGGATGTCGATGAGCCCTGCGCCCCAGTAGAGCGTTTGCGGGTACGTCTGCTGCGCATCGAGGCGCCGCACGCCGCCCGAGACCGCGACGAGCAGCGCCAGCGCGGCGCCAGCCGCGATCGGTCCGCGATTCATCCGCATGTCCATGCCCTGTGGTTAACGCGGTGGTGTGCCGCCGGAGGGCGGCGTGGCCGGCTTCTGCCCACCCTGCAACTGCTCCAGTCGTTCCTCGGCCCGCTTGATGGCCGCTTTCTCCTCCTGGATCTGCGCGTCGAGCGCCTCGCGCCGCTTGGCCACTTCCGCCAACTCGCCCGCCTGCGCCTTCCGGAGCTGCGTTTCGAGCGTCGCGATCGTCTCCTCCCGCTGCGCGATCTCGGCGTTCAGCTGAGCCTGCTCGCGCTGCAGCTCTCCCACCTTCTCGCGCTGCGCCTGCCCCTTCGAGACCACGAAGACGTTGGTCGTGAAGCCGATCTGAAGGCTGAACTTGGTGTAGTTGTACACCGTGTACATCGACCCATGGGAGGGCGATTGTCCCCCTTCTTCCAATTCGGTGCCGTAGAGGCCGATGAAGATGCCCTTCCAGTCGCCCACCACACCGGCGTTCCAATCCCAGCCGTTGTTCTCCAACAGGAGGCTGAGCGTGGTGGCCTCCGAGGGCTTGAACGCATAGCGCCCACCGAGGAAGAGCCCGCGGACGATCGTGCCCTTGTCATTGTAGTTGTTACCGAGCCCGCCGTTGTCGCTGAAGATGCCGGAGCCGAGGCCGAGGGAGGCGCTCACGGTCCCCGTGCGTCCCGCGGCCCACGTTTTCGTCGCCACCGCGTA
>JAYUMO010000157.1:0-10113 GCA_043762555.1 Gemmatimonadaceae bacterium
ACTCGCTGCGCGCGCGACTCCACGGACGACTGCCCCTGGTGTGCGTGGTGCAACGGCCGGACGCGCTCCCCACAGGTTCGGTGGCACACCAGGGACGTACGAAACCGTGGGGGACGGCGCACGCCGTGCTCGCCGCACGCGGCGCGGTGCACGAGCCCTTCGCGGTGGCGAACGCCGACGACTTCTACGGACGCGAGTCGTTCACGGTGCTCGCCGCCTTCCTCGCGTCGGCGGGCGATGCGACGCCGCCATCGTACGCGCTCGTCGGATTCCCGCTGGGCGCGACGCTCTCCGACTCGGGGCCGGTGAACCGTGCGCTGTGCGAAACGAACACCGAGGGCTGGCTCGAGCGGATCACCGAGCGCCGCGCGCTCACGCGCGCCGCCGTGGACGCGGAAGGGGTGCGCGATACGCTCGTGAGCATGAATCTTTGGGCCTTCACGCCGACCATCTTCCCGCAGCTGGAGCAGGGGTTCATCGCCTTCCTGCGAGCGCACGGCGCGGACGAGCACGCCGAATATCTACTGCCGACGGCGATCCAGGAGCTGGTGAGCACGCAGCGCGCGCGGGTGCAACTGCTGCCCACACCGGGCCGCTGGTGCGGCGTCACGTACGCCCCCGACGCGCCGCGCGCCTCGGCCTTTCTCGCCGAGCTCACCGCCCGCGGCGAGTATCCGCGCGATCTGTGGGCGTGAGCGACGACGCGGCGCTCCGCATTCGCGCCGCGGCGATGGCGGAGCGGTTCGAGGCGGTGGGCGCGGTGCGCGACGTGCGATCGTATGCCACCGGGCACATCCACGACTCCTTCGTCGTCTCCGCGCGATCGGGGCGCTGGCTGCTTCAGCGGATGAATACGCATGTGTTCGCGCAGCCGGAGCGCGTGATGCAGAACATCGCGGCGGTCACGACGCATCTGGCGCGCGCGCTGGCGCGTGAGGGCACAACCGGGTCGGAGCGCCGCGTGCTGCGCGCCGCGCCGATTCGCGGGGGCGGCTGGCTGGCGCGCGACGAAGAAGGCGGGCGGTGGCGCGCCTTCGCGTTCATCGAGCATGCTGTGACGCACGAGATCGCCGCGACAGCGGAGTTGGCGGAGGTCGCGGCGGAGGCGTTCGGTCGCTTCCAACGGCTGCTCGCCGACTACGATGGGCCGCCGCTCTACGAGACGATCCGCGGATTCCACGACACGCCGGCGCGCCTGCAGGCGCTGGACCGTGCCGTAGCGGTGGACGTTTCCGGCCGCGGGCGAGACGCCGCCGCCGAGATCGCCTTTGCCGGCGCGGCCGAGCGCCGCCGCATGGCCGGCGCGCTGGTCGAGGCGCAGGCGCGCGGGGCGCTCCCGCGACGCATCGCCCATCACGACGCCAAGATCTCGAACATCCTCTTCGATGATGACGGCGGCGAAGCGCTCTGCGTGGTGGATCTCGATACCACCATGCCCGGGCTCTCCCTGTATGATCTCGGCGATCTCGTGCGCTCCATGGCCTCGAGCGCCGCGGAGGACGATCCGGATCCGGCCCGCGTGGTCGCCGAGCCGGGCCGCGTAGCGGCGATCGTGCGCGGATATCTCCGAGGGGCGGGGCCGCTCCTCGACGCCGCCGAGCGCGCGATGATCCCGGTGGCGGCGCGGGTGATCGCGTTCGAGCAGGGCGTCCGGTTCCTCACCGACCACCTCGACGGCGATCGGTACTATCGATGCACCCGCCCGGGCCAGAATCTGGACCGCTGTCGCACGCAGTTCGCGCTGCTCGCGTCCCTGGAGACACAGGAACGGATGATCGCTCGCATGGTGGAACGACCATGACCTCCCCGACCGCGCACGAGACGCCCCGCCCCGCGTACCAGTGGCCCGTTGTCGGCGCGATCGCCGCGACGGTCTTCGCCGTCCACTTGATCGTGAACGCGATCACCCCCTACGGCGTGCACCGGGACGAATTCCTCTATGCCGCGATGGGCCGCCACCTGCGCCTCTTCGGCATGGACTTCCCGCCGCTCATCGCCCTCGTCGCGATCGTCGAGCGCGCGCTCTTCGGCGACTCCCTGATCGCCCTGCGGCTCGTGCCCGCGCTCGCCGCCGCGGGGATCATCCTGCTCGCCGCCGGGATCGCGCGCGAGCTCGGCGGCGGGCGCTTCGCCCAAGGGACGGCGGCGGTGGCGCTCGCGATGCACCCTCTCTTCCTGCGCCCGGGAAATCTCTTCCAGCCGGTGGTGCTCG
The DNA here is from genome assembly GCA_043762555.1 of Gemmatimonadaceae bacterium. Lineage (GTDB taxonomy): Bacteria > Gemmatimonadota > Gemmatimonadetes > Gemmatimonadales > Gemmatimonadaceae > DATKOH01. The sequence continues at coordinate 2,213 of JAYUMO010000157.1, forward strand.
ATCAGCTCTGGTGGACCGCCACCTTCTACGCGCTCGCGCGCCTCCGTCGCACCGGCGACCCGAGATGGTGGTACGCGATCGGCGTCGTGGGCGGCCTCGGTCTGCTCACCAAGTTCAGCATCCTCTTCCTCGGCGTCGCGCTGCTCGTCGCGCTGCTCATCGAGGACCGCCGCGCCCTCGCGACCCTTGGACCGTGGCGCGCGCTCGCGATCGCGCTCGCGATCGGCGCGCCGAGCGTGATCGGGCAGCTGCGGCTCGGCGTCCCGCTGGCGGCGCAGATGTCGGCGCTACGCGTCTCGCAGCTGGCGCACGTCTCCGCCGGCTCCTTTCTGCGATTCCAGCTCCTGCTCGGCCCATCGCTCCTGGTCGCGGCGGCGGGGCTCTGGTCGCTCTACCGAAAAACAAAGCCGGAGCTTCGGGCCTTCCGGATCATCGGCGCCACCTGCGCCGCTGCGTTCGCCACGCTCCTCATCCTCCGCGGCAAGCCTTACTACGTGGGCCCCATCTACCCCACGCTCTTCGCGGCCGGCGGTGTTTGGCTCGAAGCGTTCGATCTGGGCACGCCTCGCGGCGCGCGCGTGCTCCGCGTGGCCACCGTCACGGCGATCGTCCTCTACGGCGCGCTCGTCCTGCCGACGGGACTCCCCGTGCTCCCGCCGGAGCGGATGGCGCGCTACGCGCAGGCGCTCGGCATCGCCGAGGCCACGCGCACGAACCGGGGAACGATGCTGCGGCTCCCGCAGGATTACGCCGACATGATCGGCTGGCCCGAGCGCGTGGCGCTCGTCGCGCATGTGTACGACTCGCTGCCGAGCGAGAAGCGTGCGCAGGCGGTGCTGCTGGCCGAAAATTATGGCGAAGCGGGCGCGCTCGATTACTTCGGCCCGCGCTTCGGACTTCCCGCCGCGGTGAGTGCAGCCGGTAGCTATTGGTTCTTCGGGCCGGGCGAAAAACCGGGCGGCGTGATCATCACACTGGGCGTGGATCGGCGGGATCTGGAGCACTACTGTGGCGTGGTAACGGCGGCGGGCCGTCTCACGAACGACTGGTCGGTGGAGGAGGAGCAGGACGTCAGCGTCTACGTGTGCGAGCAGCTGAAAGGGACCCTCCAATCGCTCTGGCCGGAGCTCGCCGGGCGCAACTAGAGCGTCGGTCCCCACTGTAGCGAAATGGCATGGCGGTGCGCCGTTTCGCCCTGGGATGGCCGCGAAAGACGCTCAACTGTATATGTGTAACTAGTTGCGCTGAAATAGTTTATAGTGCTTCATGTGTCTCTTCGAGCGTGGCACCCTCCGTGCGAGATAGGGGGGCGGCGCCGGTACCGTATCGGTGGCCACACGACTCAGCCTGGAGCCCTACCATGACGCACCCTCGCAGCACCAGCTCGGCCCTGATGGGCCTCATCCTCATCGTCGTTTCGGCGTGCAGCAGCGACACGACCGGATCCAACGGCAAGGCGGTCTCGCTTTCCTTCTCGACGAAGAGCAAGGCCGCGCCATCGGTGGTGGGCGCGAATCACCTCGGCCTCCTCACGCAGACCGTCGGCACGAACACCCTGGTCATCAGCACGGCGCAGGTGGTGATGGCGAAGATCGAGTTGACCTCCAACCTCGCCACGAATTGCATGGACAACAGCGGCAGCGCGGACTGCGAGGAGCTCAAGGCCGATCCCTCGCTGGTGAATCTGCCGACCGACCCGAGTGTGACCACCGCGGTCGTCAAGTCCGTGCCGGCGGGGACCTACGACGCCTTCGAAGGGAAGGTGAAGGTGGTGCAGAGTACCGATCAGGGCGGCGCGTCCTTCCTGATGACAAACCCGACCTTCACCGGCGTGAGCGTGCACGTGGGCGGGACGTACAACGGCATGGCATTCGCCTGCAACAGTGTCGCGACCGCGGAGCTTGAGCTGGAGTTCCCGAAGCCCATTGTTGTGGACGCGACGGGGTTGAACATTACAGTGAACGTGGACCTGGCCAAGTGGTTCGTGGACGGCTCAGGCGCGCTCGTGGATCCCACGAACATGATCTGCGGCGGCTCGAGCGCTGCGCTGGTCGATCAGAACATCCATGGGTCGTTCGAAGCGTTCGAGGACGACAACAAGAACGGCGTGGACGACTCCACCGAGCACTAGCCCTCTCCGCGGCCGATCGCCGGGGAGCGGGCGCTCCCCGGCGATCCCCGCATGCCGACCTTAGCAGTGTTTTCGCTCAGCGATTCCTTCTCCGCAGTCTGGCCCGTGCTCGCAGCCGACTGCGGATTTGACTATCACCCCCTCGAGGAGCCGGCGGCGCTCGCCCGCCTCTCGAACGCCGTGGGCATCGTGGCGGGCGGCGGCGCGGAGGAGCGGCTCGAGCCACTGGTGCGCCAGATGGCGGGCGGACCGATCGAGGTCGCGGCGGTGGGCGCCGATCCCAACCACCGGCTCGCGTCGGCGCTCGTGCGCGCCGGTGCGGCGGAGTATTTCGCGCTCCCCCTGGACGACGACGTGCTCCGGTCGTGGCTGAGCGAGCGCGCGGCCCGATTTCTGTCCCAGAACGATCGCGCGGCCTTCGCCGAGTCGGAGCGCGGCAAGTACCGTTTCGATGAGATCCTCGGCGAGAGTCCCGCGCTGCGCGCGGCGCTCGATCGCGCCTCGCGCGTGATCCCGCACGGCGGCGTCACGGTGCTGATCACCGGCGATACGGGAACGGGGAAAGAGCTGATCGCGCGCGCCATCCACTACAACGGCCCCCGGCGCGAAGCGCCCTTCGTCGAAGTGAATTGCGCGGCGATCCCCGACCAGCTGCTCGAGAGCGAGCTCTTCGGCCACGAGAAGGGCGCCTTCACCGGCGCCCTCGCGGCGAAGCCCGGGCTCTTCGAGGTCGCGAACGGCGGCACGCTCTTCCTGGACGAGATCGGCTATCTGGCGCTCGGCCTGCAGGGAAAACTCCTCCGCGTGCTCGAGGAGCGCACGGTGCGGCGGGTGGGCGGAACGCGCCCGGTGGTGATCGATGTGCGCATCATCGCGGCCACGCACGTGGACCTCAAAGCGCGCGCGCAGACGGGGGAGTTCCGCGAGGACCTCTTCTACCGCCTCAATGTGGTGGCGATCGAGCTCCCGGCCCTGTGCGATCGGCCCGAGGACATCCTACCGCTCGCGCGTCACTTCCTCGCGCGCTTCGCCACGCTATACGGACTGCCGATGCCGCGGCTCGACGACCGCGCGGCCGCCGTGCTGCAGGCGCGGCTCTGGCGCGGCAACGTGCGTGAATTGCGGAACGAGATCGAGCGCGCGCTCATCCTGACGCAGAGCGGCGTGCTCGGCCCGGACGATTTCCCGGAGCCGCGTGTGACGACCGCGGCGAGCGGGGAGATCCCCTTCCCGGCCACAATGCGTCAGATCACGCGCACGGCGTGCGCGGCGATGCTCGAGCGATGCAACGGCAACAAGAGCGAGGCGGCACGCCGTCTCGGGATCTCCCGCGCACGACTCATGCGGCTGCTCGATGCGGCCACCACTGCTGATGACGACGACCTTGAGGTGCCAGATGCGTAGACTCTCCGCGACTCTGCTCTTGTTCTTGTTCGTTTTTTTGGCCACGGCTGGGCTCGTCACTGGGTGCAGCGGCGATCCGACCGGGACCAAGGCGACGAGCCAACTGCACTTCCTTCGCTTGGCGGCCAGCGCGCCACCGTTGGCGAACGCCGTCGACAGCTTCTGGGCGAAGAAGGGGGAGAACCGCGAGATCCGCATCTGGTTTCACGCGGCCGCCGGCGCCCCGGACTCGACGCCGCTCCTGGAGTTCCAGGTGCCGAAGCAGGGCCTCTGGAAGCGGCCCAACGGCACGCTCATCGCTGACGGCGATTCGGTGTTGATCCACGTCACGGTCACCGACCCGACGCAGCTGGTGGCCGCCTTCGAACCGGCGGGGCTCCAGTTCTCCACGTCAGCGCCGGCGATCCTCACCTTCGAATTCGCCAAGGCCGACAGCGACGTCAACAATGACGGCGTGGTGAACGCCACCGATGATTCGCTCAAGGCCCAGCTGAATCTCTGGCGTCAGGAAGTGTCCAGCGCGCCGTGGACGCAGCTCTCGACGATCGTGAATCTCTCCTCGGAAGATGCCGAGGCGGAGATCTTCGGCTTCACCAACTACGCCCTCGCGTACTGAAACACGGATCCTCTCGTGACCTCCGGACCCGGGCCCACCGCTCTCCTCGCCGACGCACGCGCTCACGGCGCACGCGGCGCGTGGAGCGACGTGCGCGCGCTGTTGGGCGCGCACACGCCCGAGGCGCGCGTGCACCCGGAATTGATCACGCTCTTCGGCGAAGCGCTCCTCCGCACGCAGGCGCCGCGGGAAGCGAGCACGTGGCTGGCGGAGACGGCCCCGGTGATCCGACGCTCCGGCGATCGCGCGTCCGCGCGCAAGGCGATCAATCTCGAGGGCGTCGCCTGTTTCGAGACGGGTGAGCTCGGCCGCGCCGAGGAACGCTTCCAGGAAGCGCTGGAGCTGGGCCGGAGCGACGGCGACGACCTGCTGCTCGCGCGCGCGACCAACAACCTCGGCGCGATCGCCAACGTGCGCGGCGCGCCGCGCGAGGCGCTCTCGCTCTACCGGCTCGCGATCCCCGCCTACCAGCGCCTCGGACACTCGCGCGGCCTGGCCGAGACGTACCACAATCTCGCGATCAGCTTCCGCGATCTCGACGACAGCGTGCACGCCGACGAGTGCGAGCGGCGCGCGCTGGAGTTCGCGCGCCAGGCCGCCGATCCGCGACTCGCGGCGATGGCGATGGTCGGGCTCGCGGAGCTGCAGCTCCGCGGCGGTGATCCGGCGCTGGCGGAAGCGGAGGCCCGCCGCGGCGCCGAGGAGCTCGCGCGTGCGGGAGACTCGAAGGGCGAGGCGGATGCCCTCCGGCTCGTGGGCGCCGCCGCCGTCGCGCTCGGACACCAGGACGCCGCGGCCGTCGCGCTCGAGCGTGCGCTCACGCTCGCGCGCACGCTGGGCTACGCGGTGATCGAGGCCGAGGCGCTGCGCGCGGGCGCCGAGCTGTCCTACGCGCGCGGCGACCGGACCGCCGCCATCGCGCGGGCGAATGAAGCGCTCGCCATCCTCGAGCGCCTCGGTGCGAATGCCGAGACCCGTAGCCTGCGCGACTGGATCCAGGCCATCGGCGGCTGACGAGAGAGTGGGCGCGGTCGTCATCAGGGCATGACCCGATCCGCGCTCCTTTGGTCCGCGTTCGGCATCGCGCTGGCGGGATTCGCGGCCGGAACGGTGTTGCACCCCCTGTCGCTCCCCGCCCGGCCCGTGCCCGTGGCGCCTGCGGCGGCGCCGGAGTCACCGGTCTCGGCGGAGCGGCTCTTCCAGCGCTGCGCCAAACAGGAGTCGGGTGACAAGAGCGCCTGCTACGAGAGCGATCTCCTCCCGCTCGCCGCCACGCGCGGCGCGACGGCCGCGCTCGCGGTACTCGAGCGCCTCGCCGCGCTCGATCCCGAGGTGAAGCGCACGGCGCACGCGTACGCGCACGCCATCGGTGTCAGCACGTACGACGCCGCGCCCGACGTGAAGCGCAGCTTCCCCACCTGCCGTGAGATCTTCCAATCGGGCTGCTATCACGGGGTGATCCAGGCGTACTTCATGCGCGCGGGAACGGACGACAGCGGCGCCGTGCGCGGACTCTGCGCGCCGTGGACCCAGGACGGCGTGTACGGGTGGCTCCGCTTCCAGTGCACCCACGGGCTCGGCCACGGGCTCACGATGCTGGTGGACCACGACCTCCCCGGCGCGCTCGAGCGCTGCGACGCTCTGAACGATGATTGGGACCGCGAGTCCTGCTACGGGGGGGCGTTCATGGAGAACGTCATGGACGCGACACAGCCCCACGAGCCGCTGCTCGCCGGGCATTCGCACGCGATGCACAAGGCCGCGGGAACGAGATTCAAGGAGATCGACCCCGCGGATCCCGCGTATCCCTGCTCGATCCTGGCGCAGCGCTACCTGTTGAGTTGCTGGGAGAACCAGGTGTCGATCATCCTGCATCTGACCGGTGGAAACGTCGCGCGCTCATCCGCCGGCTGCGAGCGCGCGCCGGCGGCCTACGTGCGCTGGTGCTTCATTGGGCTCGGCACCGACATCAACGGCCGCTCGGTGAGCAATGTCGACACCGCGCTCGTGCTCTGCGACAGTACGGCGCGCCAGTGGCGGGCGTGGTGCTACGTGGGGGTCGCGAAGAACCTCATCGAGGAGGGGGCGCAGTCGAAGAGCGGGATGGCGTTCTGCCGGCTCGTGCGCGGTCGCACCGAGAAGATGCGGTGCTATGAAGCGGTGGGCGAAGAGATCGCGAGCGTGAGCGAGAGGCGCAGCGATCGCGAGGCGATGTGCGCGGACAGCGAGGCCGAGTACGAGGAGGCGTGCCGCTTCGGCGCGCGCCTGATGGTCGACCGGCCGGCGAGCCTGCCACCGGACTCTTGAGGCGGCGACGCGGGGGCGGGCGACATCGCCCACCCCCGCGTCGTTTCCTTTTCGCGCGGCTCGCGCGAATGAGCGCTCAGGTCACATTGCAGTAGCGGCACTCTTTGTCCTGCGCGCGGCCGACGGCGAACACGCCGGACGGCACGACGGTGATCCCCGGCATCAGGCCGGCCGTCCACTCCTGCAGCGCCACCTCCTTGGTCACCCCGCCCTTCTCCGCCATGGCGGCGCTCGTCACGCTCAGCGCGACGCTGCAGGCGCAGAAGATGACGCCGGCCGCGACCATCTTGTCGATCGCCGCATTCGGCGCGATCGGGATCGGGAAGCCCATCGCGGTCCCGAACACGTTCCGCGTGGCCGGCTGAGTGGTGAGGGGATCCATGATCTTGTACGTCTCCCCCAGCTTGTACTTCGCCCAGATGGTGGTGTTCATCGCCATCGCGATCGCGCCGTGGCGCAGCACGACGACCGCGCTGAGATCCTTCATCTCGATCTTGTCCGCGTCATGATTGCTCTGCATCCAGATGTAGGCCATCACCAGCGGGAAGCCGCTGTTGATCTCCATCGCGTCGAAAACCTGCCGCCGGTCCCCTTTGATGCGCTTCAGCCAGCTGTCATCCCAGAGCGAATCGGTCCGGCTGCGCGGTTGCGCCTCGGTCTTTGTCACCAGGCCACCGGCTGCCAAGGCGACCGCGCCGGCCGCGAGCCGCCCCAAGAAACCGCGCCGCGGTGTGGGGTCGAATTCCATGCCATCCATTGGGAAGCTCCTGAGCGTGTTCAGCGCGCGCTCGTAGGGGTGGGACGACCCACTGCCGCAGCCCTCTCTCCCGCCGCGGCCCTCGCTGCGACAACATTGCAGGATAGCTCGCGGTTCGGCCAGTCGGAGGATGAAGCGTGTCGGAGGATGAAGCGACGCGGGGGCGGGCGACTTCGCCCACCCCCGCGTACGATCTCTCGCGCTGCTCGCCACCGACCGATTCAGGTCACGTTGCAGTAGCGGCAATCGTGATCCTGCGCGCGCCCCACGGCGAGCACGCCCGACGGCACCTTGGTGACGCCGGGGAGCAGCCCCGCCGCCCACTCCTGGTAGGCCGCGTCCTTCGCCATGCCGAGCTTTTCGCCGGCGATCCCACTGAAGTGCAACAGCGCCATGTTGCACGCGCAGAAGATCACCCCACGCTCGCGCAACTTCTCGATGGAGGAGCTGGGGAAGGGAGGGATGGCGAAATCCTTCGCCGTCGCGAAGATGTTCCGCTCGGCGGGCTTGCTGGTCATCGGATCGGCGACGTTGAACATCTCACCGAGCTTGTACTTCGCCCACACCGTGTCGTTCAGCGCGACGGGGATCGCATTGTGGCGCAGAATGACCACGGCGCTCAGCTGGCTGGCGGGAATGTTGTACGCGTCGTGGTTGGTCATCAACCAGATGTCCGCCATCACGAG
>JAYUMO010000158.1:0-16991 GCA_043762555.1 Gemmatimonadaceae bacterium
CCCGCGCCCCCGCGCCCCCGCGCCCCCGCGCCCCGGCGCTACGGCGCGGCGAGCAGCGGCGCCAGCCGCTCCGTCGGCACCGCGTACACGATCCGCCCCGCCGCCGCGCGCGCGCCGCCGTACACGACGCCGATCACGCGGCCGTCGGTGGCGAACACGGGGCTCCCGCTCGAGCCCTCCCACGCGGACGCGTCCACCTGCAGCACGTCGTCCAGGTGCTTGCTCACCGTGCCCGCCACCAGCGTGGAGCGCGCTGTGATCTGCGCGCCGCTGCTCTCCATCGGCGTCTCGGTGCCCAGCGGATAGCCGATGATCGCGACCGGCGAGCCCACCGGAATGCCTCCGGTCACGCGCGCGACCCCCGCCACCACCGGGTACTTGCCGATCGCGTCCACCTGAAGCACCGCGAGGTCCGCGTCCGGGCTCGTGCGCAGCACGTGCGCGCGCAGCCAGGTCTTCGTGTCGCTGAAGATGATCGCGATGCGCTTCGGGCTCCGCCCGAGGCTGTCGATCACCAGATGACGGTTGGTGACGATGAGCCCCGAGGCGTTCACCCCGAACCCGCTGCCGCTGAAGCTCTTCCCATCGGGCCATTCGACCGCGATCAGCGTCACCGCCGGCCCGCTGCGCTGGAAGATCGTCGGATAATTGATCGCGGCGGTGAGGATCGCGTGCCGGTTCGCCTCGCTCGCCGAGAGCTGGCTCGCGATCTCGGCCGCGCTCGCGCTCCGCCCCGCCCGGGCGAGCGCTGCTTGTAGCCGCTCGCTCTGTGCGCGCGCCGCCGCCAGCGCGGAATCGAGCCCGGCCACGCGGCTGCTGAGCGACATCACCCGGCCGGCGTACTCGCTGGCCAGGCTGTCGTTCTCGTGCCGCAGCATCGCGAGCGCCGCATCGCGGCGCGCCGCGTCGCGCCGGCCGAGCCCGTACGCGGTGGCGAAGCCCGCGATCACGAGCGCGAGCGCGATCGCCCCCCACTGGCGGAGCTCGCGCGTGTGCGCGCGCACGGCCACCGCGATCCGCTCGGTGGTGCTCCCCGCGCTCGGCCGCGCATCGGGCGGGCCCGCCTCCTCCGGCGGTTCGGATCGCGCGCCGCGCAGCGCGGGGCTGGTCTCGCCGGCCGCCTGGTGGGCCGCGGCCGTGGCGCGGACGGTGAACGGCGGCGCGAGCACACGCACCGACAGCTGCGGGCCGTGCGCACCGAACATCAGCATGTCACCGTCCCGCAGCGCCCAATGCCCCTCGATCCGCGCGCCGTTCACGAAGGTGCCGTTGGTGCTCTGCGTATCGCGCAGCACGTACTGCTCGTTGATGACCTCGATCTCCGCGTGCCGCGCCGAGACGTCGAGATCGAGCTGCGGATCGAAGCGGAAATCGCAGAGGGGGTTCCGGCCGATCGAGATGAGCGACCTCGCGAACTGCTCGCGCTGGCCGGCGCGCGCGCCGCGCACCACCCGGAGCTCGAGCGTCACGGGCTCTTGGTTGTGGTCTTTGTTTTCGCCGGCGCCCCGGTCGCGCTGTCGGACGAGTCGACGGCGGCCGCCGCCGGCGGCGCGACGGGGGCAGGGCCGAGCGAATTGGGCGCGGCTCGGGTCCCGAGCTGGCGCGCCAAGAAGAAGACACCCAACAGCGCGAGCGTGGCGGCGAGCGCCGTCAACAGCTCACGACGCAGATCCTTCACCGCATCGGGCACCGGCGTGGCCGGCGGGGTCGGAAGCGGCCGGACCACCCCGGAGGGCGACGCGCCCTGACCGGCCGGCGATGCGCGACGATACGTCGGCGCCGTGGGCGCCTCATCGGCGTGAGGCGATCCGCCTTGCGGCGTGGAGCCTGGCAGCGCGTACACCGCGTGCCCCAGCTGGTCCGCCTCGTCCGGCGCCTGCAGTCCCGCACCCTCCAGCTTCGCCACGATCACCGTGATGTTGTCCGGTCCGCCATTCTCGTTCGCGCGGTCGATCAGCTCCTTGCACGCCTGCACCAGGTCGTCGGTGCCGTTCACCACCTCGGCGATCTCTTCCCTCTTGACGAGCCCCGAGAGGCCATCGGTGCAGAGCACCAGCATGTCGCCGCGACGCAACTGTTGGTGCGTGAGGTCGATCCGCACGCTCGGCTCGGGGCCGAGCGCCTGCAGGATGATGTTCCGCCGCTCGCTACGGTCGGCCTCCTCCTGCGTGAGCTCGCCCGCCTCCACGAGGCGCTGCATGAGCGACTGGTCCTTGGTGATCTGCTCCGCGTCGCCGCGGCGCACCACGTACGCGCGGCTGTCGCCTACCTGCGCCACGTACACCGTGTCTCCCAGCAGGCCGGCGACCGTCGCCGTGGTGCCGAGCCCACGGTGCTCGGGATGCTCCAGGGCGTAGGTGTAGATCTTGGCGTTCGCGGCATCGGTGGCGGCCTTGAGCGCCGCCGCGAACGTCTGTGCGTCGGTCCGTTCGCTCTTCACCCAGCGCTCGCGGATCTCCTCGTACACGGTATTGATCGCGAGGTCGCTGGCGATTTCCCCCGCCGCGGCGCCGCCCAGCCCGTCCGCCACCATGAATAGCGTGCCGCGCGGGCCCACCGTGTGCGTGCGCACCTCCGGCTGCAGCGAGGGATTCTCCGCCGAGAGGTCGGCCACGAGGAAGGAGTCCTCGTTGTGGTCGCGGACGCGGCCGACGTCGGTGCGTCCGAAGACCTGAACGATCACGGCCCCGGCGGGGCGGTCGGGAGTGGCGGAGTCGGTCACGGCTCCAAGCTACGCGAAACAGGGCTCACTTGCACTCCTGGCCATAAAGGAATTCGACGCTGCTGGCCATGGTGCGGGCCGGGTCCTGCCGGAGACGCGAGAGGATTTCGCACGCGCGGTTCTTGGCGGACGCGTCGCCGTTCTTCTCCGAGGCCTGCAGGAGCGCCTCACTCATATGGTAGTACGCCTTGGCGCTGTCCGCGCGGGTCGGCAGGTAGGGGAGCACGCGCCCCAGGATGCCGAGCGCGAGGCCGGGTTTCTGCTCCTCGATCAGCTTGGCCGCGTTCTCCACCCCCTTTACCGCCCTCGCGGACTCCTCGGGCGTGGGGGGATGCACGGGGACGCCCGGCTTCCGCGCGGGGATGATCGGCGGTGGCGCCGGCGGCGGGGCAGCCGGTGGGGCGGGAAGCGGCGACGCGGGCGCCGCCACCGGGCGCGCGGCGATCCGCGGCGGCGGCGTGTGCGTCACCGCGGGTGAGTCCTTCGCGGCCTCCGTGCTCGCCGTGCTGTCGAGGGGCGCGCCGCTGTCGAGCGCGCGCGAGAATGTTTTTGTCTTGGCATTCGTGTCGGTCGGCGGCGCGGCCGACGTTGCGGGCCCCGGCGGCGGAGCGCGGCGCGCCACCACCAGGACGGCCACCAGCGCGACCGCCGCGGCGCTCACCCCGCCGATCACCCAGCGGCGTTTCCCGCCGGCGCGCGCCGGCGGCGCCCAGCGGGTTGGGACCGGCGCCGACGTCGTCGGGCCGGCGTCGCCCACGCGCGTGGCCGGCATCGACTCCACTTGCTGCGTCGCCCCCTCCGCGTCCGCGATCTTCAGCCCGTCGAGCGCCGCCGCGAACTCCTCGGCGAACGCGCCCGACGACTCCGGACGCCGCGTGGCGTCGCGCTCCAGCGCACGAGCGATCGCGCGCTCGAGGGCGGGCGGCCAGGCGATCTGCGGGCGGACCTCGGCGAGCGTGCGCGGCGGACTCGTGAGCCGGCGGATCATCGTCTCTTGCGCCGAGCCCTCGTCGTACGGAAGCGCGCACGTGAGCACGTGGAACGCCACGAGCGCGAGCGCGTAGGTATCGCTCCGCGCGTCCACGGCGTCGCCCGCGAGCTGCTCGGGCGACATGTACTCCGGCGTGCCCACCACCAGCCCCGTCTTCGTCACCTTCTGCCCCGCGCCGTGCTGCGACTTGGCGATCCCGAAATCCACCACCTTCACCAGATCGCTGCCGTCGCGGTTGCGCGCGATCATGATGTTGTCCGGCTTGAGATCGCGGTGCACGATCCCGCGCTCGTGCGCGGCGTCGAGGGCGCTCGCCGTCTGGCGGATGATCGCGGCGGCGCGCGGGGGCGGGAGCGGCCCGGCGCGCGCGAGCACCGCGGTGAGCGGCGCGCCCTCCACGTACTCCATCGCCAGATAGATCAATCCGTCGCTCGTCTCGCCGAAGTCGTAGATCGCCGCGACGTTGGGATGGTTGATCCGGCTGGCGTTCGCAGCCTCCCGGTTGAAGCGGCTGATGGCGTCGGCGTCCTGCATCATGGCGGGCGCCATCACCTTGATCGCGCTCGGCCGCCCCATCTTCACGTGCTCGGCCAGGAAGACCTGCCCCATCCCCCCCTCGCCGAGCTTGCGGATGATGTGGTAGCGGTCGGCGATCACGGCGCCGATGAGCGCCGCGCCCGGCGGCACGCGGAGCGTGGAGCCGTCCTTGGGGCAGAACTTGATGTCGGTGCTGTATTCGGAGCCGCACTGCGGGCAGAGGCGCACCGCCGCGCTCACACGCGCTCCACGCGCAACACCTGATCGCCCGCGAGGAGCCGCGTGCCGGGGCGCAGCAGCCGCTCGGTGCGCGCGGCCACGGCCACGCCATTCCGGCTCCCGAGGTCCTCGATCACGAACGCGCCGTCGCCGACGCGCACTTCCGCGTGCTTCCCGCTCATGGTCTGATCGTACGGGAAGAGCCAGTCGCCGGTGTCGCGCCCGATCACCGTCGCCCGTTTCGCGGCCAAGTAGAAGACGTCGCGCTGCGTGCCGTCGGCCCGGATCTGCGCGAGGAAGGCGAGGTCGAGCGCCGGGGTGAGCGAGCCGATGCGGCGCGTGCCGTCGTCGGCGCCGCCGCCGTCGCCGTGCGAGAGCGCCCGCCGGAACTGGATGAGCTGCGAGCCGATGAGCATCACGTCCTCGTCCTGCAGCACGTACGGCTCCTCGAGGAACACCCAGGTCCGGTTCACGGAGCCGAGGTCGCGCACGAAGAGTGCGCCGTCGCGCAGGATGAATTCCGCGTGGCGCGGCGAAAGGTAGGCGTCCCCCGGGAAGGCGATGTCGCAGTCGCCGCGCCCGAGGGTCATCGTCTGCCGGTCCATCTCCACCAGCTGTTTCGGATCGCCGCTCTCGTCGAGCACCACGAGCTGCGCCGCCGCATCGCGGCGCTTCGGGGAGAAGACGAGCGTCCGCTTGGGGGCGGCCGGCTTCCTCTCGGGCGCGGTGATCGGCGTCCCGCAGCTGGCGCAGAAGGCATCGAGGTCGGGGCGGACGGTCGCGCCGCAGGTGGCGCAGGCGGCGGCGGCGGTGAGCGTCGCGTCGGTGCGGCGCCCGCAATGCGGACAGAAGGGAAGCTCCCCCTCCACCTGGTTCGAGCACCAATTGCAGGTGATCACGCCGGTCGGGGTGCGGCGGCGGGCCGGCGGAACGATCGACATCGCAGGATCCGCGCCGCTCTGGCGCACACCACCCGGGCTCGGCCGGCGGCGCGCGAGCGCGTGTAGCGCGCGCTCGGCGGTGGTCGGCCCACCGGCGCCGCCGAGCTTCTTGCCGCAATCGACGCAGAAGCGCGCCTCACCGACGTTCGCCTGGCCACAGAATCCACAGGGATTCAAAAGAATGCCTCCACGGGGGTACTCGAATAGACGCCCAAGGAGACGAACAGGTCATACAGTATTGCCGACCAAGCGCAGGAGTGGAAATGACTTATGTCACATCCCGCTCCCCGCGGCGACGCCGGGGTGCTAGTTTCCGGGCCATGCGAATCGCGACCTGCACCGTGCTCCTCGGCGCCTCGAGCCTCCTTGGCGCGTGCACGAGCGCTGCCGGGGTCGCCAATGCACCCGCACCGGCGCCCGCCCTCAAAGCCGGTTCCGCGGCCGCGCTGCCGCCCGTTCCCGCCGTCGAGGGCCCGCTCGCGCTGCACGTGGTGTATCCGACGCCGGAGCACGTGATCGAATCGCGCGACTCGAACTTCATCTTCGGCTCGGTCGGGAACGGGCGGGCGACGCTCACCATCAACGGCACGGCGGTGCCAGTCGCGCCGAACGGGGCCTTCCTCGCCTTCTTGCCCTTGCCGCCGCGGGAGAGCTCCCGTTACGAGTTGATCGCAAGCGCGGGAGCGGATACGGCGAGTCTCGACTACGTGGTGAAGCTCCCGCCGGCGACGGTGCGCTTCTCGCCCACGGGGCCGCTCGCCTACGACAGCGCGAGCGTCACCCCGTTGCCCGCGGCGCGGCTCGCGTTGCGCGACGACGAGCCGGTGCGCGTCGCGGTGCGCGCGCCGTCGAACGCCACGGTGACCTGGCGCGGGGATGCCGGGGCGAGCGCTCCGCTCGTGAGCGGCGGCGCGCCCGTCGGCGCGAAGCTCTTCGGGAATGGCGGCGCCCCCGTGCCGACGTGGAAGACGGCGGGCGATGCCGAGCTCTTCGCCACCGACCTGCCGGCGCGGCTGCTCCGCGCGCGCACCGAGCTCGTGGTCGTCCGCGGCGCCGACACCGTACACGTCGCGCTCGGCAACGTGGCGCCCGCGCCCGGCCCGGGATCGCTCGTGATCCTCGGCGCCGACAGCTCCTCGGTGAGCGACACCGATCGCGCCGTGATCGGCCGGCCAACGCCGGCGGGGACGTACAAGTGGTTCCTGTTCCCGGGAACGGTGGCGCCGGTCACCGGATGGAACGGCGACTTCGCGCGCATCCGGCTCGACGCGACGCTCGAGATCTGGGTGGGCGCCGCCGAGGTGCGCTGGCTCCCGCCGGGCGCTCCGGCGCCGCGCCGCGTCGCCGCGGGGGCGCGGCTGGTGCCGCAGGCGGAGTGGGTGGACCTGGTGGTGCCGATGGGGCAGCGTCCCGCCTTCCTCGTGGAGGAGGGGGCGCGCGAACTCTCGCTGACGCTCTACGATGCGACGATCAACACGGACATCGTGCGCTACGGCGAGGCCGATTCGCTCGTGCGCGCGGTGCAGTGGACGCCGTTGGCGAGCGACCGCGGACGCTACACGGTGCAGCTCGCGCACGCGCCCTTCGGCTATCTCGTCCTCTGGGATCGCGCGCAGGGCTCGCTCGTGCTCCGCATCCGGCGGCCGCCGGTGGTCAACGCCGACGCCCCGCTGCGCGGCCTGACGATCGCCGTCGACCCGGGCCATCCCCCGATCGGCGCCACCGGACCGACCGGGCTCTACGAGCCCGTGCCGACGCTCGCGATCGGCCTCGAGGTGAAGCGGCTGCTCGAAGCGGACGGAGCGACGGTGGTGATGACCCGCGCGACGGCGGACCCGGTACCGCTGAATGACCGGCCGATCATCGCGCGCCGCGCGAACGCGCAGGCGCTCGTCTCCATCCACCTGAACGCGCTGCCCGACGGCGTGAATCCGTTCGTCAGCCATGGCACGGGCGCGTACTACTTCCACCTGCAGGCGATGCCGCTCGCGCGCGCTCTCCAGCTGGGAATGGTGCGACGGATGGGGCTGCGCGACCTCGGCATCAACTACGACAACCTCGCGCTCGCACGGCAGACGTGGATGCCGAGCGTGCTGTGCGAGGGGGCGTTCTTGATGCTCCCCGAGCAGGAGGCGGCGCTACGGACCCCCGAGTTCCAGGCGGCGTACGCGCGCGGGGTCGTGGACGGGCTCGAACGCTACTTCCGCTCGCTCGCGCCGGAGCGATGACGCGGCGCGGGGCGCTCCGCGCGGCGCGGGCGCTGCTCGGGGTCCTTTTCTTGGCGGCGGTCGCGGCCGCCGGGGGCGCCGCGCCGGCGCGGGCCCAGGCGGTGCCGCCGAACGCGCGCTGGCGTACCATCACCACCGCGCACTTCCGGGTGCACTTTACCCCGGAGCTCGAGGCTCCGGCGCGTCGCGCGGCCGCGCAGGCGGAGATCGCGTACGCGAAACTGCTTTTGATCGCGCGACTGGTGGCGCCGCGCGGCACGGTGGATCTCGTGATCGCCGACAACGTGGACTTCTCGAATGGGCTCACCACCGTCTTCCCCACCAATCGCATCACGATCTACGCGCTCCCGCCGCTCGATGATCCCTCGCTCCAGTTCTACGACTCGTGGTTCGAGGAGATCGCGACGCACGAGCTCACGCACACGTTCCATCTCGACCGCACCGCGGGCTGGTGGCGGGTGGCGCAAGACGTGTTCGGGCGCGCGCCGCTCCTCTTCCCGAACGCCTACGAGCCGGCGTGGATCATCGAGGGGCTGGCCGTCTATTACGAGAGCGCACTCACCGACGCCGGACGCGTGAAGGGGACGCTCGCGGAGATGGTCGTGCGGTCCACGGCGCAGCGGAACGCGCTGCCGGACTGGGACACGTGGAGCCTCGCGACCACGCGGTTCCCCTACGGCAACATGGCGTACGACTACGGCGCGGAGTTCCTGGACCATCTCGCCGCGACACACGGCGACAGCACCCTGCGCGCCTTCGTGGAGCGCGCGAGCCGCCGGCCGATCCCCTTCACCTACAACGGCGCGGCGCACGGCGCCTTCGGCATCACCTTCGCCGCGGCCTGGCGCGAGTGGCGCGACACGCTGCACGCGGCCGCACGCCCGCTCGCGTCGCCGGACGCGCCGCTCCCCGGCTGGCACGATCTCACGCACGAGGGCTTCTCCGCGCTGCGGCCGCGCTGGGCCGGCGCACAGTCGCTGGTGTACGCCGGCAATCTCGGCAAGAGCTTCACCGCCGCCTACGCTCTGCCCACGAACGGCGCGCGACGCGGTGCCGGCCGGCGCAACAGCGCCGACACCCAAGTGCCGCTCGCCGACGGCGGGATCCTCTTCGCCCAGCTCGAGTACGGCGATCCGTACCACGTGCGCTCGGACCTCTACGTGGAACGCGCCGGCCGTGTGACGCGACTCACCCACGGCGCGCGCCTCGCGCAGCCGGACGCGCGCGCCGACGGCGCGATCGTCGCCGTGCGCTACGAGCCGGCCACGACCGCGCTCGTGCGCGCCTCCGCCGACGGGCGCACGATCGTGCCGCTCACCACCGTCGCCGCCGACACCGAATGGGCCGAGCCGCGTTGGTCGCCCGACGGCCGGCTGATCGCCGCCACCCGGTGGACGCGCGGCGCGTTCGCGGACGTCGTCGTCCTCGACAGCACCGGTGGCGTCGTGCAAGCCTTCTCGCACGATCGCGCCTTCGATGCGTCGCCGGCGTGGACGCCCGACGGCCGCGCGGTGCTGTTCACCTCGAACCGCACCGGGATCACGGACGTGTACGTCGCGCTCCTCGGCGACAGCGCGCCCCCCCGCCGGGTGAGCGCCGCCACCACCGGGCTCTTCTACCCGTCGCTCTCCCCCGACGGCCGCACGCTCGCGGCCGTGCGCTACGATGCGGATGGCGATCACGTGGGCCTCGCTCCCTTCGACACGGCGGGCGCGCAGCCGACCGCGCTCGATCCGACGTTCGCTGCGCCGCCGTATCCCGCGGCCATGCACGACACATCGCCCGCGCGCGCGTACTCCCCCTTCCCGGCGCTCTGGCCGCACTACTGGCTGCCGGTGGTCGGCGTCAATTCGATGAACGGCACCACGCTCGGCGCGTACACGAGCGGGAGCGACGTGATCGGGCGCCACGTCTACTTCGCGCAGGCGCTCTTCGATCCCTGGCACTATCAGAACGCCTTCGACCTCGGCTACGCGTACGCCGGACTCGGACAGCCGGTGGTCAGCGCGCAGGCGTCGCAGTACTGGGACCAGTTCGCGGTGTTCGACACGGGGGGAGTGAATGTGGGCAGTCTCTTCCGCCGCACGCGGGCGATCGATCTCGCGCTCACGGCGCGGCGACTGCGCGCCTACTCGACGGCCTTCGCGTCCATCGCCGGCGGCGTGCTGCAGCGGCATTACGCGACCACCCCCGACACACTCCTCGCCGATCTGAACAGCTACTACCAAAGCGACAAGCGCTTCTGGACGCTTGGCGCGAGCGCCGGCTACGCGAACGCGGCCTCACCGATCACCGGCATCGCGCCGGAAAATGGCGTGAGTGCGGTGATCGGCGGCACGCTCAAGTGGCTGGATGGACAGAGCGCCCTCTGGTCCCACAGCGTGCAAGGCGCGTTGAGCGCGTACGTCGCGCTCGGTCACGGCACCTTCGCCCATCCGGTGCTGCGCGCGCGCGCGGCGGTCGGCGCGGCCGGCGGGCAGAACCCCAGCCTGTTCGACCTTGGCGGTGTGAGCGGCGGCGGCGTCCTGCTGCTCCCCGGCGTGACGCTGGGCAATCCGCGCTTCTTCCCGGTGCGCGGCTTCACCCCCGGCGTGGAGAGCGGCTCGCGCATCATGGCGGGGACCGCCGAGCTCCTACTCCCTCTCGTCGCTCTCCACCACGGCTTCGGCTTCTTCCCCCTCTTCCTCGACCGCTCGAGCGTGACGCTCTTCGCCGACGCTGGAAGCGCGTGGGGCCTCCCAAGCGGAAGCAGCGCCGAGTCGAACGCGATCGCGTCGGTGGGCGCCGAGCTGACCCTCTTCGCCGCCGTCCCCTACGACGCGGGCTACTCCCTCCGCTTCGGCGCCGCCGCCCCCGTTCTCAATCGCAGCCCTGTCCCCGTGCCCGCGGCGACCTTCTACGTGACGTTAGGCACCGGCAACTGATTTCCGCGGATCACGCGGATCTGAACAGCGGATCTTCGCGGATCGTTCCGAGGGGAGATGAAACTCCGAGACGCCCAACATGCCCCCGCGAGATGTCGTTCACAATATAGAATTCAATGTTGACATCGCGCCCCGCCGCTCGTCGCCCGCAAGGAGAGATCCGCTCCCGATCCGCGTACATCCGCGTTCCGCTCTTGTTGCCGCTTCCTTCGTGTTTCCAAGCAACCGATGCCGCTCTTTGCGCGCCACGCACCCGAAGGGTCGCCTCTGAATTGGTCGCGCTTCGATACGAAACTCCGCAGTCGCATCCGCTGTAAATTGTTGTTACCTTGTCATTTGCCGGACAATCGTTATCATGGTGTCCTTCGGTGGTCGCCAAGAACTGATAGGATGCGTCCACCGAAAGGGTCTCGCGCGATCCAGTTCCCCCCGCCGCGTCGCCCTTCGGTTCTCTCGTCGTAACGCGTTGTGCGGAAGTGACTTGTCGGCGTATTTGCGCGGAATCACGAGCGCTGATATCGTGACCGTTCACGTGCATCGTAGCGCTCCGTCGTCCACGGCTCCACGTTGTCCCAAGCGTCCGCGTCATCTCACAGGGAGCGCTCCAACATGTCGGTGCCCGCCAAAAACAAACTGCCCGCGACGCCCGTCTCGCTCAGCTCCAACGCCCGGATCGTGCTCGAGAAGCGCTATCTGGTGAAGAACGAGAAGGGGAAGCCGGTCGAGACGCCGGAGGAGCTCTTCTGGCGCGTCGCCACGGTGGTCGCCGAGGCGGACCGTCGGTACGGCGCCAGCGACGGCGCCGTGGAGACGGTGGCGGAGGAGTTCTACAGCCTGATGACCCAGCGGCGCTTCGAGCCGAACTCGCCCACGCTCATGAACGCGGGGCGGCCGCTCGGCCAGCTGTCGGCGTGCTTCGTGCTGCCGGTGGACGACGCGCTCTCCAACGGGCAGACCGGCATCTACGACACCCTCACCGCGATGGCGCTCATCCATCAGTCGGGGGGCGGCACCGGCTTTTCCTTCTCGCGACTCCGCCCCAAGGGCTCCATGGTGCGCTCCACCACCGGTGTCGCCTCGGGTCCGGTGTCGTTCATGAAGTTGTACGACGCCAGCACCGACGCGGTGAAGCAGGGCGGTACGCGGCGCGGCGCGAACATGGGGATCCTGCGCGTGGATCACCCCGACATCATGGAGTTCATCAGCTGCAAGGAAGACCTCTCGCAGGTGGTGAACTTCAACATCTCCGTCGCTGTCACCAGCCTGTTCATGAAGGCAGTGCGCTCGGGCGCGCTCTACGATCTCGTTGACCCGGTGACGAAGAAGGTCACCGGCCAGCTCGACGCCCGGCTCGTGTGGAACACGATGATCGAGGGCGCGTGGCGCACCGGCGAGCCCGGCTGCTTCTTCGTCGACGAGGCCAACCGCTTCAACCCGGTGCCGCATCTCGGCGCCTACGAGGCGACGAATCCGTGCGGCGAGCAGCCGCTGCTCTCGTACGACGTGTGCAACCTCGGCTCGATCAACGTGGGCCACTACGTGAAGGATGGCGAGCTGGACTGGGACGCCTTCCGGCGCGACATCCAGCTGTCCACGCACTTCCTCGACAACATCATCGACGTCAACCGGTATCCGCTGCCGGAGATCGAGGAGCTCTCGAAGCGCATCCGCCGCATCGGCCTCGGGCTGATGGGGTTCGCCGACCTGCTGGTGCGGCTCGGCGTCGCGTACGATTCCCCCGAGGGGGTAGAGCTCGGACGGAAGATGATGGAATTCCTCGACGTGGAATCGAAGCGCGAGAGCGAGCGGCTCGCCCACGAGCGCGGCGCGTTCCCGGAGTGGGAGCGGTCCATCTGGGGGCCCGACGAGACGTGCGCGCGCGACCCGATGGGGAAGCGCATCCGCGCGCTGCAGATGCTGCGCAATTGCAACGTCACCACGATCGCGCCCACCGGCACGATCTCGATCATCGCCGGTTGCTCATCGGGGCTCGAGCCGCTCTTCGCGGTGGCCTTCATGCGCAACCAGGCGGGCGCGATGATGGCGGACGTGAACGAGGACTTCGTCGCGGCGGCGAAGAAGGAGGGCTGGTACAGCGACGCGCTGATGGAGCGGATCGCGAAGGAGGGGCACGTCGCGTTCGCCGAGGTGCCGGAGAAATGGCAGCGCGTGTTCGTCACCGCGAACCAGATCGCGCCCGAGTGGCACATGCGGATGCAGGCGGCCTTCCAGGCGCATTGCGATTCCGCGATCTCGAAGACCACGAATTTCGCGCACACCGCCACAGTGGACGACGTCCGCAAGATCTACGAGCTGGCGTACGAGCTGAAGGCGAAGGGCGTCACCGTGTACCGCGACGGCTCGCGGGACAATCAGGTGCTCTCCACCGGTGCCACCGAGACGGCGAAGGCCGCGCGCGAGGGCGGCGAGTCGAAGCGCGAGCTCGGGGAGCTGGCGGGCGAGCTGGCGGAGAAGGACGCCGAGGTCGGCCGCTTGAAGAAGGCGCTCTACGACGCGGAAGCGGAGAACCTCCAGCGCCGCGCCAAGCGCTCGCGCCCCGACAAGCTGCGCTCCACATCGATCCGCAAGGAGACGCCGCTCGGCGTCATGTTCGTCCATATCACCGAAGATGACCGCGGCCAGCCCTTCGAGGTCTTCGTCACGCTCGGGAAGGCGGGAGGCAGCGCGATGGCCGACGCCGAGGCGGTGGGACGGTTGATCTCGCTCGCGCTCCGGTCGGGGATCCCGCTCCCGGAGATCCACCGTCAGCTGCGCGGCATCAGCTCCGATCGCGCGGTGGGGCTCGGGCCGAACAAAGTGCTGTCGATGCCCGACGCGATCGGACTCGCGCTCGAGGAATGGTGGCGCGACAAGCAGGGAGTGCAGCAGGAGCTGCTCGGCGACGCCCCGAAACCGGGCGCCGTGCCGGCGCGCGAGCAGATCACGTCCGGATCTGGGCCCACTGCGGCACAAATGCAGATGGCGTTCGACGCTCCTACGTCCGAGACGTTCATGGGTACGTGCCCCGACTGCGGGTCGCAGCTGGAGTATGCGGAGGGGTGTGTGAAGTGTCATGTGTGTGGGTTCTCGGAGTGTGGGTGAGGGGGGCGACTACCGGTCTCGGTCTCGGCCTCGGCCTCGGCAGCTAGTAGGAGCTAGGAACAGAGGGCGCGCGATCCTCCGGTCGCGCGCCCTTGCTTCATTTCCAGGAGGGCAATAGTGATCCTGATGCCGCTGCCGACCACCGATTTCGATCCGACGGAGGCGGGGATCACTTGGAAGATCCTCGCGCGTGAGGGGGTGGGCGTACGCTTCGCGACGCCGCGGGGGCGGGAGGCGCGGGCGGATCCGAGGATGATCAGCGGGGAGGGGTTGGGGCCGTTCGCGCGGGTGCTTCGCGCGAGGGGCGACGCGGTGGCCGCGTACGACGACATGCAGCGGAGCGCGGAGTTCCGCGCGCCGGCGGCGTACGCGGGGCTCCGCGCATCCGAATTCGACGGGATCGTATTGCCGGGCGGGCATGCGCCGGGGATGCGAGAGTATCTCGAGTCGGAGGAGCTCCCGCCGCTGATCGTGGAGTTCTTCCGTGTGGGCAAACCGGTCGCGGCGTCCTTTCCCGGAGCGCGTCATCTCAGAAGGAGAGGATCAACGTCAGCCCGCGCGCTCGCACGCTCGTGTCCGACGCGCCCCACGTGTTCTGCTTCGGTCGGCGGCGCGCACGCCCCAGAAGGTGCGGCGCACGGTGGCTTCCACCAGCAGCCGGTACTGCACCGAGGGCGCGCTCCCGTTGAGGGTCTCCTCGTAGCGGTAGCCGAGCCGCAGTTGGAGCCAACTGTTGCGATCCTCGGCCACGCTCCTCGCTCCCCAGATCCGTTTGTCCCAGATCGTCGGCATGCGGAAGAGATCCAGATTGAGGCCGTACTGCTGATCGTCCGCGGCGTTGTTCGCCCCCAGCGAGTAGAGGGCCTGGCGTGAAGAGACGCGCATTGTCGGTCAATCGCTGGTAGTAGTCGACCTCCGGCCAGATCTGCTCCTGGAGGCCCGCCGATGACTGCGCCGGCGCCCCCGCCGGCGCCCCCGCCGGCGCCAGCGCGAGCAGGGCGGCAACGATCGCGAGGGTTGACGTTGAGGGTCGCACGGCCGAGGAAGCTATCTCGCCTCAACCGGCCTCGCTACCAAGAAAAAAATCGAGCTCGGCAAGCGCGGATCGGTGACGCCGGCTATGGCCTTCGCCCTCCGCCGCCGCTCCGCGGTGCCGACTTGGGAGCCGCGCGCGATGAGCCGCCCGACTTCGCGCGATTGTAGTCCTGCGTGCGCTGCTGCCCGTGCTGCCTCGCCTGCATGCTCCGATTCACGTCCGACGGCACGGCGCCGGTGGACGGCCGCGTGGAGGGCTGCGTCGCCGGGCGCGTCGAGGGTTGCGTCGAGGGTTGCGTCGAGGGCTGCGTCGACGGGCGCGTATTCGCGCCACCGCCCGCGTTCTGCCACTGACCGCCCTTGTTGGTCTGCCACGAATTCCCGTTCTGCCGGTAGACGTTGCCGTCCTTCCCGGCGACGACGTTGTTCGGTTGCGACCCATTGACCTTCCCGCCCTGGACGTCCCGCGTGACGGCCGACGGCGGCGCGACGCGATTCTGATTCGCCGGCTGCCGATAGAGGTTGTTGCCGCTGTACGGGGTGGGACGCGCGCCACCCGGCGGCCGGTAGCCCGGCGATGGCGGACGATAGCCAGGATACCCGCCGTAGGGCGGACGATAGTAAGGGGGCGGATAGGGCGGCCGGCGGTAGGGGCCGTACCATCCACCGTGGTAGGGCGGACGCACCACCACGCCCACGTGCATGAACGGCGTGCTGTAACCGAAGCCTACCGTCCAGCCCGTCCACGGGTTGTAGCGCACCGCCACGCCATAGGTGATCGGCGGCGGATAGTACACCACCGGGCCCACGTACGGCGGATAGTAGTAGCCGGTGCCGTAGACCACGGTGCCGTGGTACGGGTAGGCCCACACGTACCCCGGCGTGTAGCCGACATACACGATGGTGGGCGTCGCCTGGTACACCTGCACGTACTTCACGTTGTACGCGGGCGACTCCGGCGGGATCGACTGCACGGCCTTCGGCACCGAGTCGCTCACCGCCCAGGGGCCCAGCGGGCCGATCGACGAGAACCAGACCGCCTGGTCGCAGGCGTAATACAACGTCCCGATCTTCAACAGCTGTGTCGCGCTGTTGGTCGCGTACAGGATGCTGGTGCCCGGGACCGTCTCGAACTTCGGATCACCGTCATACGGGACGGTCAGCCTCGCCGTGGCGCGGTCGATGGCGGCGGTCTGCGGGATCTGCGCGTCCATCACGGCGTCCGAGGCCTGCGTAGTGCCGGGCACCGACGCGAGAACGTCGGCCTTCGCCGAGGACGGCGGGATCTTCGCAAACGACTTGGGGAGTGAATCGGGGCGCACGAACGTCCACGGTCCGGCGAACGAGGCCGACGCGAACCAGCGCCCCGACGCGAGCACGTACGTCTTTTGTGTGCCGAGGTCTTTGAAGATGTCGCGGTCGGTGTTGCTCACGTAGAGCAGATCGGTGCCGGTGAGCGGCGCCCACGCCGGCTGGCCCTGGATCACGAACAGCTCGGTGGGCTTGGTGGCGACGAGTATCTTCGGTGGCGCGCCGGGGGGCGCGCTGTCCCGCTGCAGGGAATCGGGGACGATCGCGGAGATCGCGGCGGGCGGCTTGCCGATCTTCGTCCACGGGCCGAGCGCCGCCTTGGCCGAATACCAGAGGGGTCCGCGCCATTCAGATAGTAGCTGCCCGCCGGCGGGTCGAAGACCACCAGCATCGGCGTGTTCACCCACTGGGGGTTCGGCGCGAGTCTCTTCATCGCGATCCGGAGCCAGACATACTCGCAGTCGATGAGCGCGCAGGTCGAGAACGGAACTGGGCAGGCCGCGATCGGGATCCGGGAGTACGATTTCTCCTACGACAACTGGGCGGCGCTCGTCAAGCTCGGCGCGGAGTACAAGGCGAGCGACTGGTCGGCGGGGGTCACGCTGACGACGCCGCGCCTGGGTCTGTTCGGCGGTGCCGACGTCGGCGCGAGTCTGTCGTACGTGGACCAAGGCGTGGTGACCGGGTCCCCGCCCACGTCGCAGATCGCCTCCAATTATCAGTCGCAGCTCAGCTCCACGTACCATTCGCCGCTCTCGATCGGCGCCGGTTTCGGAAAGAAGTGGAAGGGTACGCGAGTCGACATCTCCGCCGAGTGGTTCGCGGCGGTGCCGAAGTTCACGATCATCCCGGCGGTCGCGTTCCAGCCCCAGTCGCCCGCCACCGCGGACACCGTTTCGATGGCCCTGACCGCGCAGTACCGGTCGCTGGTCAACTGGGGGGTCGGGATCCAGCACCAATTCAGCGAGCGCTACAACGCCT